>NZ_JBHUAF010000075.1:0-28410 GCF_042789895.1 Kitasatospora sp. NPDC056783 | reverse complement strand
AGCTGGCGGCGATCATCACCCGGGAGATGGGCAAGCCGGTCGCCCAGGCCCGCGGCGAGATCGACATCGTCGTCTCCATCTACCGCTACTACGCCGCCAACGGCCCCAAGTTCCCGTCCGGGTGCACCCGACGCGCGCCGTCGCCGGGCCGTGCCTCTCATGGGGTGTGATGCGACACACACCCTGAGGAGGGACCTCCATGCCCGTAGCCGCCCGTGCCCGTTGGCTCCTCGCCGCCGCGACCTCCGTGGTCCTGGTGGCCACCGGATGCGGCGACAGCGGGGGAGGGAGCAGTAGCGGTTCGTCGGATGCGAACAAGGCGTTCAGCTACCAGAGCAACGAGCCGCAGAACCCGCTGCAGCCCGCCAACGCGAACGAGGTCGGCGGCGGCCGCATCATCCAGAACCTCTTCAAGGGGCTCGTGGACTACGACCCGAGCAACGCCAAGATCCGGATGCAGGTCGCCGAGAAGATCGACACCAGCGACTCGCAGACCTTCGACATCACGCTGAAGGACGGCTGGAAGTTCCACGACGGCACCCCGGTGCACGCCCGGAACTTCGTCGACGCCTGGAACTGGGGCGCCAACCCCGCCAACAACCAGATCAACAGCTCCTGGTTCTCCGACATCGAGGGCTACCAGGACGTCCACCCGGCCTCCGGCTCGGCGAGCACGGACAAGATGTCCGGGCTGACCGTCACCGACGACCTCCACTTCACCGTGAAGCTGACCCACAAGGTCTCGTACTTCGAGTACAAGCTCGGCTACATCGCCTTCTCGCCGCTGCCCGAGGGCTTCTACCAGGACCCGGCCGGGTACGGCCAGAAGCCGGTGGGCAACGGCCCGTACGAGTTCGTCAGCTGGTCGCACAACAGCCAGGTGGTGACCAAGAGCTTCCCGGACTACCAGGGCGTGGACAAGCCGAAGAACGGCGGCATCGTCTTCAAGATGTACACCACGTCCGAGGCCGCCTACGCCGACCTCCAGTCCAACAACCTGGACGTCATGGACCAGGTGCCGCCGTCCGCGCTGGCCACGTACAAGAGCGACCTCGGCGACCGCGCGGTGGACGAGCCGCAGGGCGCCATCCAGAACATCGGCTTCACGCTCTACCAGGGCGACTGGTCCGGGCCGGACAAGGCCAAGGTGCGCCAGGGCCTGTCGATGGCGATCGACCGCGGCACCATCACCAAGACGGTGCTCCAGGGCTCCCGCAAGCCCGCCACCGCCTGGGTGGCCGAGGGCGTCGAGGGCTACAAGGACGGCACCTGCGGCGACAACTGCACGTTCGACCCGGCCAAGGCCAAACAGCTGATCGAGGAGGGCGGCGGCGTCCCCGGCAACAAGCTGACGATCACCTACAACGCGGACGGCGGCCACAAGGAGTGGGTCGACGCGGTCTGCAACTCGATCCGGCAGAACACCGGGGTCGACTGTCTGGGCGACCCGAAGCCCGACTTCAAGACGGCGCGGGCCGCGATCACCGGGCACCAGCTCAACGGCGCCTTCCGCACCGGCTGGGTGCAGGACTACCCGCTGAACGCCAACTTCCTGGCCGACGTGTACCGCACCGGCGCCGCGTCCAACGACTTCGGCTACAGCGACCCGACGTTCGACGAGGCCGCCACCAAGGCGGACGAGGCGGGCAGCGTCGCCGACACGGTGACCGGCTACCAGCAGGCCGAGGCGGTGCTGCCGAGCGGCATGCCGGCCATCCCGCTCTGGTACTACCGCACCAACTCGGGCTACTCGACCAAGGTGCGGAACGTGAAGTTCGACTCCTTCGGGAACCCGGCCTGGAGCCAGGTCGAGGTCAAGGGCTGAGCCCCGCCCCCTCGCGCCGGCCCCGCCCTCCCCGCGCGGAGGGCGGGGCCCGGTCTCGCGGCCGACGGCCGGCCGGACACCCGGCCGGACACCTAGGAAGGAGGCCCGGATGGGCAGTTACGTGCTGCGGCGGGTGCTGCAGATGATCCCGGTGTTCCTCGGTGCCACACTGCTGATCTTCCTGATGGTCTACACGCTGCCGGGCGACCCCGTCGCCGCGCTGTTCGGCGAGAAGGCCGCGGACCCGGCCGTGGTCGCCAGCATCAAGCACATGTACTACCTGGACCAGCCGATCTGGAAGCAGTACCTGCACTACATGGGGAACCTCTTCCAGGGGGACTTCGGCACCAGCTTCACCGGGCGGCCGGTCACCGACATCATGGCGGACGCCTTCCCGGTCACCATCCGGCTCGCCCTGCTGGCCTTCGTCTTCGAGATGATCGCCGGCCTCGCCCTCGGCCTGGTCTCCGGACTGTGGCGCGGCAGCGTCGCGGACACCCTCGTGCTGATCCTCACCCTGGTGGTGATCTCGATCCCGGTCTTCGTGCTGGCCTACATCGCGCAGACGGTGTTCGCCACCAACCTGGGGTGGGTCACCCCGACCGTCCAGGACAGCTACGACCTGACCCAGCTGGTGCTGCCGGCCGTCGTGCTGGGCTCGCTCTCGCTCGCGTACGTCGCCCGGCTCACCCGGACCTCGATCGGCGAGAACCTGCGGGCCGACTACATCCGCACCGCGGTCGCCAAGGGCCTGCCCCGACGGACCGTCATCATCCGCCACCTGCTGCGCAACTCGCTGATCCCGGTGGTGACCTTCCTCGGCACCGACCTCGGGGCGCTGATGGGCGGGGCGATCGTCACCGAGGGCATCTTCAACGTGCAGGGCATCGGCAACGTCCTGTACCGGGCGATCAATCAGAAGGAGGGCCCCACCGTGGTCGGCATCGTGACCGTCCTGGTGATCGTCTACCTGGTCGCCAGCCTGCTCGTCGACCTGCTCTACGCGGTCCTGGACCCGAGGATCCGCTATGCCTGACATCCATGACGAGGACTCGTACGAGCCGCACCCCAAGCCCGGGGTCTCGCGCCTCGACTACGCCGGGGAGCAGGGCATGGCGGTCGAGCAGGAGACCTTAGTCGAACCGGACGTGGTGAAGCGCGAGGAGGCCCGCAGCCTCTGGGCGGACGCCTGGCGGGACCTGCGCCGACGGCCGATCTTCCTGGTCTCGGCGGTGCTGATCCTGCTGCTGGTGGTGATGGCGGTCTTCCCCTGGGCGTTCACCGGCGCCGACCCGCGCCACGCCGACCTGGTGAACGACTACCTCAGGCGACCGAACTGGGGCGACGTCTTCGGGGCCGGCTGGTTCGGCTACGACGCCCAGGGCCGGTCCATCTTCGCCCGGGTGGTGCACGGGGCCCGGGCCTCGATCACCGTCGGCATCTTCGTGACCGCCGCCGTCACCGTGCTCGGCGGGCTGACCGGGATGGTGGCCGGCTACTTCGGAGGCTGGGTCGACGCGGTGCTCTCCCGGATCACCGACGTCTTCTTCGGCATCCCGCTGCTGCTCGGCGCACTGGTGCTGCTGAACGCCTTCGCCACCCGCACCGTGTGGAGCGTGGTCATCGCGCTGGGCGTGCTCGGCTGGACCCAGATCGCCAGGGTGATGCGCGGGGCGGTGCTGACCGTCAAGCAGTCCGACTACGTGATGGCCGGGCGGGCGCTCGGCGCCGGCACGGGCCGGCTGATGTTCCGGCACATCCTGCCGAACGCGATCGCGCCGGTGATCGTGGTGGCGACGATCGCGCTCGGCGGCTACATCGCCACCGAGGCGACGCTGAGCTTCCTCGGCATCGGCCTCCAGGACCCGACCATCTCCTGGGGCATCGACATCTCCTCCGCGCAGAAGGTGATCCGGACCGCGCCGTACGTGCTGTTCTTCCCGGCCGCGGCGCTCTCGATCACCGTGCTGGCCTTCATCATGCTGGGCGACGCGGTGCGCGACGCCCTCGATCCGAAGCTTCGCTGAGTGAGGGGAGCGCATCGTGAGCACAGTGCTGGACACCACCGGGCACGAGGAGCAGGCGCCGTTCCAGGGGCCGCTGCTCGACGTCCGGGACCTGCACGTCGAGTTCGTCACCCGGGACGGCGTCGCCCGGGCCGTGAACGGCGTCGACTACTCCGTCTCGGCCGGGGAGACGCTCGCGGTGCTGGGGGAGTCCGGCTCCGGCAAGTCGGTCACGGCGCAGGCGATCATGGGCATCCTGGACATGCCGCCGGCCCGGATCCCGCGCGGCGAGATCCTCTACCGCGGCCAGGACATGCTCACGATGGGCAAGGACGAGCGGCGGCGGATCCGCGGCCGGAAGATCGCGATGATCTTCCAGGACGCGCTGTCCGCGCTGAACCCGGTGCTCAGCGTCGGCTACCAGCTCGGCGAGATGTTCCGGGCCCACCGGGGGACCTCCCGCAAGGAGGCGCGGGACAAGGCCGTCGAGCTGATGGACCGGGTCCGCATCCCCGCCGCCAAGCAGCGGGTGAACGACTATCCGCACCAGTTCTCCGGCGGGATGCGCCAGCGCATCATGATCGCGATGGCGCTGGCGCTGGAGCCCGATCTGATCATCGCGGACGAGCCCACCACCGCCCTGGACGTGACCGTCCAGGCCCAGGTGATGGACCTGCTCGCCGAGTTGCAGACCGAGTACAACATGGGTCTGATCCTGATCACCCACGACCTCGGCGTGGTCGCCGACGTCGCGGACAAGATCGCCGTGATGTACGCGGGCCGGATCGTGGAGACCGCCCCGGTGCACGAGCTGTACGCCCGGCCCGCGCACCCGTACACCCGGGGACTGCTGGACTCGATCCCCCGGCTGGACCAGAAGGGCCAGGAGCTCTACGCCATCAAGGGCCTGCCACCCAACCTGCTGCGCATCCCCAAGGGCTGCGCCTTCAACCCGCGCTGCCCGCGCGCCCAGGACCGCTGCCGGGCCGAGGTGCCGGAACTGTTCCCGGTCGCCGAGGAGGACGGGGCGCCGGTGAAGGGACGCGGCAGCGCCTGCTTCTTCTGGAAGGAGACCCTCCATGGCCGCTAACGGGTCCAGCGCCCTGGGCGCGGTGGTGCCGGAGGAGGTCGTCTTCGCGCAGGAGGTGCCGCGCGGCGAGCCGATCCTCGAAGTCCGGGACCTGGTCAAGCACTTCCCGCTGACCAAGGGCGTCCTCCTCAAGCGGCAGGTCGGCGCGGTCAAGGCGGTGGACGGGGTCACCTTCGACCTGATGCAGGGCGAGACGCTCGGCATCGTCGGTGAGTCCGGCTGCGGGAAGTCCACGCTGGCCAAGGTGCTGATGAACCTGGAGCCCGCCACCGGGGGATCGGTCCGCTACAAGGGGGAGGAGATCTCCCGGCTCTCCGGCGGGGCGCTGAAGGCCGTCCGGCGGAACATCCAGATGGTGTTCCAGGACCCGTACACCTCGCTCAACCCGCGCATGACGGTCGGCGACATCATCGGCGAGCCGTTCGAGATCCACCCCGAGGTGGCGCCCAAGGGCGACCGCCGCAAGGCCGTCCAGGACCTGCTGGACGTCGTGGGTCTGAACCCGGAGTACATCAACCGGTACCCGCACCAGTTCTCCGGCGGCCAGCGCCAGCGCATCGGCATCGCCCGCGGTCTCGCGCTCAAGCCCGAGGTCATCATCTGCGACGAGCCGGTCTCGGCACTGGACGTCTCGGTGCAGGCGCAGGTGATCAACCTGCTGGAGCAGCTCCAGGGCGAGTTCAACCTGTCGTACATGTTCATCGCCCACGACCTCTCGATCGTCCGGCACATCTCCGACCGGGTCGGGGTGATGTACCTGGGGAGGATCGTCGAGATCGGCTCGGACGCGGAGATCTACGACCACGCGACGCACCCGTACACCCAGGCCCTGCTCTCCGCGGTGCCGGTGCCGGACCCGGCGGCGCGGGAGACCCGGGACCGGATCGTGCTCACCGGCGACGTGCCCTCGCCGGCCAACCCGCCGTCCGGCTGCCGCTTCCGCACCCGCTGCTGGAAGGCGCGGCAGCGGTGCGAGGTCGAGGTGCCGCTGCTGGCCGCGCCGTCCTGGCTGGACGGGGCGGCGCGGCACGACTCGGCTTGTCACTTCGCGGCGGAGCGCGAGATCGGGCAGAGCGCGGCGGAGCGCGAGATCGGGCAGAGCGCCGAGGAGCGCAAGGGTGGGGAGAGCGCGGCGGAGCGCGAGGGCAGACCGGCGACTGAGGGGCCGTGACGGAAAGAAGGTCTGCCGCTGGCTCGCCAAGTACCATGCGTTCCTCGACAGTTGCTCTGCGTCCAGCGCTGCACGGCTGAGGCCCCGCAGGCTCCGCCGGAGGGCCGCTCCGGCCGGCTACCTCAGGAAGCCGACGTTCTCCCAGACGATGTCGGACAGGCCCTGGGCGCCGATGTTGGCGAGGTCGGCGCGGGCCCCGAACAGCTGCGGGCGCTGGTAGAGCGGCAGGACGCCGGCCACCTTCCAGAGCTCGCCGTCGGCCTGGTTGATCGCCTCGGAGGCGGTGGCCGCGTCGCTCGCGGCGGCGGCCCGGTCGAGCGCGGCGTCCGCCGCCTGGCTGCCCGCGCCGACGCGGTTGGTGCCGCCGTTCTGGGCGAAGTTGGCGCGGTTGCCGCTGGCCGGGAAGGGGGTGCCGATCAGGGAGTAGGCGGCGATGTCGAAGTCGTCGCGGTTGACGTACTTGTCGAAGAACTCGTTGAGGGGGGCGGTCACCGTGGTGACCTTGACGCCGACGTCCTTGAGCATCCTGGTGGCGTTGGCGGCCTCGGTCTGGGCCGGGGTGACGCCGGCCGGGACGACCATCCGCAGGTTCAGCTCGCGGCCGTCCTTCTTCCGGACGTCGCCGTCCAGCTTCCAGCCGGCCGCGTCCAGCTTGCGGGCGGCCTCGGCCGGGTCGTAGCGGGCCAGGCCCAGGGAGTTGTCGCGGTAGCCGTTCTGGTTGGTGACCAGCAGGTGGTTGTTGAGCGGGACGGTGGGCCAGTCCAGGCCGCTGAGGTCGGCGCGGATCACCGCGTCCCGGTCGATCGCCTGGAAGACGGCCTGGCGCACCGTCGCGTCGCCGAGCGCGGGGGTGCGGGCGTTCAGGGTGAGCTGGCGGAAGTCCGGCCCGCCGGCCCGGCGCACCACGGAGCCCTTGGTGCTCTTGATGAGCTGGTAACCGGCCACGTCCGGGCCGTTGTTGACGAGGTCGAGCTCCCCCTTGGCGAAGGCGGCGCCCATCGCGGAGGGCAGCATCGCGTGGAAGACGATCCGGTCCAGCATCGGCTTGTCGCCCCACCAGGAGGGATCGGCGACCAGGGTGACGGTCTGGGCGGCGCGGTCCAGGCGCTCGACCTTGAACGGGCCGGCGGTGACCGGGAAGCCGTCCAGGTAGGCGGTGTTGAACAGCTCCGGGGTGGAGATCCGGGCGGCGGGCAGCAGCGGGGCGTTGCTCGCGCTGTTGAACATCGACTGCCACTCGGAGAACGGGCGGTCGAAGGTCATCACGGCCTGGAAGTCGTCCTTGCCGCGTTCGACCGAGGAGACCAGTTCGAAGCCGGTGTTGCTGGAGGACTTGTACGCCGGGTCCTTCCCGTTCAGAGCGCGCCAGTTGGCCTCGATGTCGCGCCACGTGATCGGGGTGCCGTCGGACCAGTGGGCCTTCGGGTTGAGGGTCCAGGTGACCACCTGCCGGCCGTCCTTGAGGTCGGCGTGGGCGTCCTGGAGGTAGGCCGGGTTGGGGGTCTGGGTGCCGGCCGCGTCCGAGCGGAAGAAGGTCGGCAGCAGCGGCTTGCTGACCATGACGGTCGTGGACTCGGCGCCGTCGGCGTGGATCGGCGACCACTGGTGGGAGAACTGGGCGATCGCCAGGTTCAGGGTGCCGCCCTGGCGCAGCTGGGCCCGGTCGTGCGGGTTGATGTCGATCGAGGTGAGTTTGGGCGACGAGGGCGCGGAGGGCAGCGCTTCGCCGCCGGGGCCGCCCCGGCCGGCGGTGCAGGAGCAGAGGGCCAGCGAGAGGGTGAGGGCGGTGAGACCGGCGAGCAGGGCCGTCCCGTGGTGCTGGAGGCGGCGGCGCATCGGCGTGCTCCCCGGGGTGGATGTGACGGATGGTGTGGCGTCACATCTTGCTGACCGGGAGGGACGTTGTCGAGCGGCGGCGCGAAGGAGCGGCGCGAAGGGGAGGCGCGAAGGGGAGGCGCGAAGGAGCGGCGCGAAGGGGCGGGCCCGGGTGTGGGCCCGCCCCTTGAGGAGCGCGGGTTCCTCGGCCGCGGAGGTGTCAGACCGCGAACTTGAAGGTGCGGTCCTTGTCGGTGGTCTTGTCGAACACCGAGGTGATGCCGTCCGCGACGTCCTGCGGGGTGATCGCGGCGAGCTGGCCGTTCTTCTTGACCTTCACCTTGTCGAAGGCGGTGCCCAGCTGGGCGGAGAGCGCGTCGAGGTCCCACTTGGGCACGATCTTGCCGGAGGCGTCCGGGACCAGGGTGAGCGCCTTGGCGGCGGTCCTCGGGCCGAAGTCCCAGGTCTTGGCGCCGGCCGTGACGTGCACCTTGCCCGCGGCCACCTGCTTGCCGAGGCTGTCGGCGGCGGCCTGGAGGGCCTGGGCGGAGACCTTCGGCTGGGCGGCCGCGACGGCGAGGGCGATCGACTGGTCGGGCTTGCCGGCGGCGCGGTCGCGGTAGGCCTGCTCGATCACGTCCAGGGCGCTCGCCGAGTCCACCGCCTGGCCGGCCCGGCCGGGCACGACGATCGGCTCGCCGTTGTCGCCGAACTTGACGTAGCCCTCCTGGAGGCCCGCGCCGGCGCCGCCGGCCAGGGAGTCGAGGGCGGCCTTGAGCTTGGCCCGGTCGACCTTGACCTCCGGGGCGACGGCCTTGGTGCCGCCCTGGAGCGACTTGATGACGTCGACCGGGTTGTAGCTGTGCTGGGCCAGGCCGTCGACGGTGGCGGTGGTGTCGAAGCTCAGCCCGGCGACCGCCGGGTCGAGGTCCACGGCCTGGTCGCCGATCTTCAGCTTGAGCGGCTGCTGACCGGCCTTGCCGATCGACTCGTCCAGCTGGTGGATCGCCTGGTCGCGGCTGCTGCCGCCGATCTCGGCGCCGAGCACCACGGTGCCCTTGGGGACGTCGGACTGGTTGAGCATCAGGCCGGTGCCGTACGCGGCGGCGCCGAGGAACAGCACCGCGCCGATGCCGTAGACGCCCAGCTTGACCAACTTCTTGCCGGGGCCGCCGCGCTTGGCCTTGGCGGGCGCGGCCTTCGCCTTGGCGGGGGCGGGCGCCGGTGCGGCCTTGGCGTCCTTGGCCGCCTCGGGCCGGGGGCCGGGGGCCGGGGTCGGCAGCGGGGTGAGCTCGGTGGCCTCGGGGTCGCGGCCGGCCTGCTGCGGGCCGCCGGGCCGCGGGGCGGGGGCGGCACCGGGCGCGCCCGGGAAGAGGGCGCCGGGGCCGGCCGGGACGGCGGGGTTCTCCTGGCCGGGGGCGGTCGGGCGCTGGGTGGCGAACGGGTCGGCGCCGGTCGGGGCCGAGGCGAACAGGCCGGGCTGCGGAGGGCCGTCGGTGCCGTGCGGGGCGCCGTTCCGCGGCAGGCCGGGTATCGCGGCGGGCGGGGGGGTGTGGTCGCGGATCGGCGCGAAGCCGTCGACCGAGGTGTCCTCGGCGTTGGCCTCGGCGGCCGGGCCGGCCTGCGGGTGCGCCGCGGGGGCCTGGTGGCCGTTCGGCTGGAAGCCGTTCTGCGGGCCGTTCTGCTGACGGTTCCGCTGCCGGGCGCCGCGGGGGCCGCCGTTCTGCCGGGAGCCGTCGGGCACGGAGCCGTTCTGCCGGGGCCGGCCGGCGTCCGGGGCGGAGGTGCCGAACGGGTCGGTGACCGGCGGGAACGGCTCGGCGGCCGGGGCGAAGGGGGCGGCGGCCTCGTACACGCCGGGCTCCTCCACCGGGGCCTCGGCGCGGTACGGCGCGGCGGGCGCGGCCGGGTTCGGCTGCTTGCCCTGGGGCGGCACCGAACGGCCCTTCGCGGCGCCTTCGGCACGGGCGCCCTGGCCCGCGCCCTGGCGGGCGGCCTGCGGGCGCGGCTCGGCGGCGGCCGGCGCGGCCTCCACCGTGCTCGCGGTGCCGGCCGGCACCGCGGCCGGCACGGCCTCGACGGCCGGGGCCTTCTTCTGGCGCGGCCGGAACCAGGCGCCGGTGGACTCCGACTCGGAGGTCGCCGCCGGGATCGGCGGGACCGCCGGCATCTCCCACTCCGGCGGCAGGCTCGGCGGGGCGGCCGCGCGTCCGCCGTCCTCCATCACACCGAGGACGGGCGAGGCCGGCGCGGAGCGGTGCCGCGGGCTGCCCGGCTCGGACGCGGCGGCCGGGGCGTCATCGCCCGGGCCGTCCTCGTTCTTGACGGCGCTGCGGACGACGACCGGAGGGATCGGACGCGAGCCGGGGATGTTGATCCGGACCCGGGTGGTCAGGGTGGTCTCGGTCTTCGGGCCGTCGTCCTCGCCGCCCGACGAGGAGCCCGAGCCGGCCGCGGCCCGGTCGCCGCCGGGGCCCGGGGTGCCGTAGGGCGGGGTGCCCGACGGGTAGGCGTCCGGACCCGTGCGCCGTGGCGTCGGGTGGGCGTTGTCAGATTCGCGGCTGCTCAATGCTGCTTTGCTCCGGGTTCGCGGGCGGGCCGTGCGGCGCGACCGCGGTTCGTGGTCGCCGGGCCCGGCTGGGGCGGGCGGCGGTCGGGTACGGCGTTCTGCGGGACCACCATACTGGGAAGAACTGAGCGGCGAACGGCTTCGGACAGATCCTGATACGTCCGGTTCCTCCGCTATGAGAGTAAGGCCGCCCGCTCCTGACTGCGCGTCGTACGGGGTACGGTACGCCGCGCACGACCCCGGTCAGCGCGGGGGGCCGGGCACCCCCGGGAACCAGCCGGCGCGGGTGGGCAGGGTGGCGCAGATCACGCCCAGCACCGAGCCGGCGAACAGCCAGGCCAGCGAGGTCGCGTTGGACCACAGCACGTTGTCGCCCTCGGGCCGGGGCACGATCAGCAGCAGCATCGCCAGGAACCAGCCGGCCGCGGGCGCGCCCGCGCCGAGCCGGGTGCCGGTGACCCGCAGGCCGCCGTAGAAGGTGGCGGCGGTGGCGGCGAGCGCCAGCAGGACTCCCACTGGCGGCCACAGGGCCTGCACGAAGGATCCGCAGACCGACACCGCGATGCCCAGCAGGAAGAACAGGACGTAGGCCGCGATCCGGGCGAGGCGAGGGGGCTGGGACTCGGCCAGCCGCTCCTCGCGGGTGCCGAGGACGGCGGCCGGGAACGAGCGGCTCGGCGGCTGGGGGGCGGTCTTGCTCATCGGACGCCCTCCTCGGCGTGCGCGGCGTCGGGGGCGAGGCCGGCGAACAGGTCGTCCTCCGGTCCGTCCGGCCCGGCCTGGCCTCGTACCAGCTGGTAGTACTCGGTGGTGAACAGCGGCTGGGCGAGGTCGTTGGAGAGTGCGAAGAACGCGCCGTCCACCGTGATCTGGGTGGCGTGCGCGGTCAGCGCGGCGGCCTTGGCGGCGGCGTACCCGGAGCCGTCCAGCACCGTGGTGACCGATTCGTCGTCGACCACGCCGGGGATGTCGGCGGGCCCGGCGACGCCCGGGAAGGACGCCTTGGCGGCGGCCTCGGCGAGGCCGGCCTCGATCACCGAGCGGGGCATCCGGTTCCAGTACACCTTGGCGATCCGCCAGGCCGGGCCCAGCGCCGGGCGGTACGCCGGGTCGGCGGCCAGCTCGTGCGCGCGCATCGCGACCCGGTGCGCCTGGATGTGGTCCGGGTGCCCGTAGCCGCCGTTCTCGTCGTACGTGACCAGCACCTGCGGCCGCGCCTCGCGGATCACCGCGACCAGGTGGCCGGCCGCCTCGTCGACGTCCGCCCGCCAGAAGCAGCCGGGCACGTCGTTCTCGGGCACGCCCATCATCCCGGAGTCCCGGTAGCGCCCCGGGCCGCCGAGGAAGCGGACGTCGGTGACGCCGAGGGCGCCCATCGCCGCGGTCAGCTCGCCGATCCGGTACGCGCCGAGGGTGTCGTCCCGATCCGCCGTCAGGTGGGCCAGCTCGGGGGGGATCACCTCGCCGCCCTCGCCGAGGGTGCAGGTCACCAGCGTGACCCGGGCGCCCTCGGCGGCGTACCGGGCCATGGTGGCGCCGTTGCCGATCGACTCGTCGTCGGGGTGCGCGTGGACCAGGAGGAGGCGGCGGCCGGTAGTCGCGGTCATGGGAGAAAGCCTAGGGCCTGTCTTCGAACTCCCGTCGTTCGCCCTTGGGGCGGCGGGGCGGCGTCGGGGTGAGTGCATCGCGAGGCGGAGGTGGGGGCACCTCCCGGCCGCCAGGCCGGGGGAGCGTCGCCCCGCAGGCGCGAGTTCGAGGACAGGCCCTGACGACCGCGGTGGCGCGGTCAGAGCCGCAGGCCGTTGATCATTCCTGCGAGGTTGCTGGTGACCTGGCTGATCGACGGGGCGATCGAGCTGGAGGCCAGGTAGAAGCCGAGCAGCGCGCAGACGATCGCGTGCGCCAGCTTCAGGCCGGACCGGCGGATCAGGATCACCACGATCACCAGCATCAGCACGGCGGCGGAGATGTTCATGGCCATGTCGGCACACACCCCATTCTCGGGCGCGCCGCCTCCGGGGGAGGGCGGCGGGGGACTGGAGGCTGCGGGTGGCGGCGGCCCGGGACGGGGGCCGACGGTCACTCGCCGGACAAGTCATACCCGATGGGTGAGGGGGTCATCACACTCGGTGAGTCCGCGCGCGCCGGGGCATCGTGGCATTCGAGGGGCGCGTAGGCCGGTCGGAGGCGGTTTGGACCCCTTTGGGGCGTACTTCGGCGCGATACTCCGAACGAGTGATCAACGTGCCTCCGGGGGTGGTGGCCCGGCGTCATAAGGTCTGGTGCCATGACCTCCCACACCTCTGAGGACACCTTCCCGCGGCAGTACGCGCGGACCCTGCGCTACACCGTCGGCGCGCCCCGCTCCTTCTCCGTCGCACCGGACGGCTCGCGGGTCGTCTTCCTCCGCTCGCGGTCGGGCCACGACCGGGCCAACCTGCTCTGGACCCTCGACACCACCACCGGCGAGGAGCGGATCGTCGCCGACCCGGCCGCGCTGCTCGGCGGCGGCGAGGAGGACCTCTCCCCGGCCGAGAAGGCGCGCCGCGAGCGCAGCCGCGAGGGCTCGGCCGGCATCGTCGGCTACGCCCTCGACGCGGGCGGCGCGCTGGCCGCCTTCGCCCTCTCCGGCCGGCTGTTCACCGCCGACCTGGCCACCGGCGCCACCAGCGAACTGCCCGCCGAGGGCCCGCTGTTGGACCCGCGCCCGTCCCCGGACGGTGCTCACGTCGCGTACGCCAACACGGTCGGCGAGCTGCGGCTGACCCGGACCGACGGCAGCGGCGACCGGGTGCTCGCCGAGCCCGACGGCCCGAACGTCACCTGGGGCCAGGCCGAGTTCATCGCCCAGGAGGAGATGGACCGCGACCGCGGCTTCTGGTGGTCCCCGGAGGGCGACCGGCTGCTGGTCGAGCGCGCCGACGACAGCCGGGTGCGCCGCTGGTGGATCGCCGACCCGGCGAACCCGGACCGCGAGCCCGCCGAGGTCGCCTACCCGGCGGCCGGCAGCGCCAACGCCGAGGTCGGGCTCTGGCTGCTCGACCTCCACGGCGGACGCACCGAGGTGGTCTGGGACCGCGAGGCCTTCCCGTACCTGGGCCGGGTGCACTGGTCGAAGGGCGGCGTCCCGCTGCTCCAGGTCCAGTCCCGCGACCAGCGCCACCAGCGGATCCTCGGTCTGGACGTGGCCACCGGCGCCACCGAGTCGCTGCACGAGGAGAAGGGCGGCCCCTGGCTGGAGCTGTTCGCGGGCGCGCCGGCCTGGACCCCGGACGGCAAGCTGGTCCGGATCTCCGACGAGGGGGAGGGGCGGGCGCTGGTGATCGGCGACCGCGCCGTGACCGGTGCCGACCTGCACGTCCGGTCGGTCGTCGCGGTCACCGAGGACGAGGTGTTCTTCAGCGCCTCCGGCGGTATCGAGGAGACCGACCCCGAGCCGGGCTGGGTCGCCGTCGGCCGGATCAGCCACGACGGCGAGCGGCTGGGCTGGGAGTCCGCCAACGGGCGGCCGTTCACCTCCGTCACCAGCGCGGTGCACGGCGGCGGCATCACCGTCCGGGCCACCGCCGAGCCCGACCTGCCCGGCACGCTGGTCCAGGTCTCCCGGGACCTGCCCGAGGGACTGGCGGTCGACGACGTCGCCACCATCGCCTCGCACGCCGAGACCCCGGTCATCTCGGCCCGTCCGGTCTTCCGCTTCGCCGGTGAGCGCCGCATCCCGTCCGCCGTCTTCCTGCCCACCGGCTACGACCGCGAGCGGGACGGCCTGCTGCCCGTCCTGATGGACCCGTACGGCGGCCCCGGCGGCCAGCGCGTCTACCAGGCGCACAACCCGCACCTCCAGTCGCAGTGGTTCGCCGACCAGGGCTTCGCGGTGATCGTCGCCGACGGGCGCGGCACCCCCGGGCGCGGGCCGGCCTGGGAGAAGTCGATCGCCTTCGACTTCGCCGGGGCCACCCTGGACGACCAGGTGGACGCGCTGGCGGCGCTCGCCGGGGAGTTCCCGCTGGACCTCGACCGGGTCGCCATCCGCGGCTGGTCGTACGGCGGCTACCTCTCCGCGCTCGCCGTGCTGCGCCGCCCGGACGTCTTCCACGCGGCGGTGGCCGGCGCGCCGGTGACCGACTGGGAGCTGTACGACACCCACTACACCGAGCGCTACCTGGGCGACCCGGCCGAGCGGCCCGAGGTGTACGCCGCGAACTCGCTGAGCGGGTACGCGGCCGGGCTGGAGCGCCCGCTGATGATCATCCACGGGCTCGCGGACGACAACGTGGTGGCCGCGCACACCCTGCGGCTGTCCTCGGCGCTGCTCGCCGCCGGGCGCCCGCACACCGTGCTGCCGCTGTCCGGCGTCACCCACATGACCCCGCAGGAGGAGGTCGCGGAGAACCTGCTGCTGCTCCAGGTCGACTTCGTGAAGCGCTCGTTGGGGATGTAGGCCGGTGCCCGGTTCCCGGGCCTGACCACCCTCCCCGACCTGCCCTTCCGCGGCCGGTGCCCCGTGACCGGGGTACCGGCCGCAGCCATGACATCCGTCATGCCGAAGGCACGACGGCGGACACTGCCGCCGGTACCCGTCCCCGCGGGACTCTGAGGTGGTGCGAACAGCACCGGACACCGTCAGGGGAGAGGAGCAGGACGATGGTTACCGAGGTGGCAGCCTTCCGCGGCGTGGGCAAGAGCTACGGGCGGGTGCGCGCCGTCGACGGGCTGGACCTGGTCCTGAGACCGGGGGAGACGGTGGCGCTGCTCGGGCCGAACGGCGCCGGGAAGTCCACCAGCCTGGACCTGCTGCTCGGCCTGCGCGAGCCCGACCAGGGCAGTGTGGCCCTGTTCGGCGGGGCGCCGCGGGCCGCGATCGCGGCCGGGAGGGTCGGCGCGATGCTGCAGAGCGGCGGGCTGATGTCCGATGTCAAGGTGCGCGAGCTGGTACGGCTCGCCTGCGACGTGCATCCGCGCGGTCGGTCGGTCACGGGGGTGCTGACCGACGCGGGGATCACCGAGCTGGCGGAGCGACGGGTCGACAAGCTGTCCGGAGGCCAGGAGCAGCGGGTGCGCTTCGCCCTGGCCATCGCGGGCGACAGCGACCTGATCGTGCTGGACGAGCCCACCACCGGCATGGACGTCAGCGTGCGGCAGTCGTTCTGGGCGAGCATGCGCGCCCAGGCGGACGCCGGGCGCACGGTGCTGTTCGCCACCCACTACCTGGAGGAGGCCGACTCGATCGCCGACCGCGTCCTGGTGCTGCACCGGGGCCGGCTGATCGCCGACGGCAGCTCGGCGGAGATCAAGGCGCGGGCCGGGGCCCGCCGGGTCGCCTTCGAGCTCCACGACGCGGACGGGCCCTTCGACGAGGCGGTGCTGCGCGCCCTGCCCGGCGCGCGCTCGCTGGACGTCACGGCGCGGGTCCCCGGGGTGCGCACCGTGCGGATCCGGACCGCGGACGCCGACGCCAGCGTGGCCGGGCTCTACCGGGCCGGCCTGTACCCGCGCGGACTGGAGGTGACCGGGCTGGGCCTGGAACAGGCCTTCCTGACCATCACCGGCGAGCAGGACCGGACCGACGCGGCCCCGGAGAGTGCGCGATGACGACCCTGATCAAGCTGGAGATCCTGCGGACCCTGCGCAACCGGCGCTATCTGCTCCTCACCATCGCCTACCCGGCGCTGATGTACTTCTTCTTCATCAGCGCCTACGGCTCCGGCCCGCTGGCCGGCGGGCTGCCGGTGAAGACCTACTTCATGGTTTCGATGGCCACCTTCGGCGCGGTCGGCGCGGTGCTGACCGGCAACGCGCAGCGGATCTCGCTGGAGCGCAAGAGCGGCTGGACGCGCCAGCTGCGGCTGACCGCGCTGCCCGGCCGGGCGTACACCGTGGGGAAGATCGCGGCGAGCGCGGTGACCACGCTGCCGGCGATCCTGGTGGTGTTCGCGGTCGGCGCGAGCCAGGGCGTCTCGCTCACCGCGGCGCGGTGGCTCGGACTGGCGGCGGCGCTGTGGCTGGGCAGCTTCGTGTTCGCCGCGCTCGGCGTGGCGCTCGGGTACGCGGCCGCGCCGGACGCGGTGCAGACCATCGTGATGATCACCTACATGGCGATGGCGCTGCTCGGTGGCACCTGGTTCCCGGTGACCGGTTCGCTGGAGGGGTTCGCCCGGCTCAACCCGGTGTACCTGTACAACAAGCTGGCCACCTTCATCCAGCCGGGGCACTCACTGGACACCGTCGCGGTCGCCGGACTGGCCGGCTTCCTGGTGGTGTTCGCCGCCGCCGCGGCGGCGCTGTACCGCCGCGACACGCGCCAGGCATGATGATCGACATGAGCACCACACGCCACACCCACCGCCCCGACGAACCTCCGGAGGTGGGTGTGGCGCGCGCGTCGTTCATGAACGTACCCGGCTCCCCGATCGAGAGCCGACGACAGCTGATGGTCAAGGTCGCCTGGATGGCGCTGTGGATGCTCTACCTGGCGTACCCGGCGAGCGACCTGCTGCACGGCGACCACGGCCCGGCCGGGACGGTGTTCGGCTGGTGCTGCCTGGCCGCGTTCGTGGTCGCCTACGTCCTGCTGGTGATCTTCCGCTCGCAGGCCGGGATGCGGCCGCGGGCCTGCCTGGTGATCGTCACGACGATGATCGCACTGGCCGTCGCCGCCTCGGTCGTCCTCGGCGGCGCCTTCCTGACGCTGTTCATCTACGCCTCGGTCTGCGTCGCGATCATCGCACCGGCCCGGTACGCGCTGCACGCGCTGGTCACCATGGCCGCGCTCACCGCCGCGATCGGGGCGGCCATCGGGGCCGGCGTCGACGACATCTCCACCTTCGCGCTCAGCGCCTTCCTCTCCGGCGTCGCGATGACCGGCCTGCAACGGCTGGTCGCCACCATGAAGGAACTGCGCGAGGCCCGGGCCGCGGTCGCGCACCTGGCCGCCTCCGAGGAGCGGCTGCGCCTCGCCCGCGACCTGCACGACCTGCTCGGGCACTCGCTGTCGCTGATCACCCTGAAGAGCGAACTGGCCGGGCGGTTCATGGACGCCGGCAAGGACGAGGCGGCGCGGGCGCAGGTCGCCGACATCGAACAGGTCGCCCGGCAGTCGCTGATCGACGTCCGGGAGGCGGTGACCGGCTTCCGCCGCCCGACCCTGCCGGTCGAGCTGGCCGCCGCCCGCACCGCGCTGGGCGCCGCCCAGGTCCGGCTGGAGGCCGCGCCGGAACTGGTGGACAGCTGGCCGTCTCTGGCCGACGAGGAGTCCGGCGCGCTGGCCTGGGCGCTGCGCGAGGCCGTCACCAACGTGGTCCGGCACGGCGAGGGCGCCACCGTCTGCACGGTGACGGCGGACGAGCACTGGGAGGCGAACGGCGAGCGCTACGCCGTCCTGGAGGTCACCGACAACGGGCGCGGGCCGGGCAAGTCGCAGCCGGGCAACGGCCTGTCCGGGCTGGAGGAGAGGCTGGCGCTGGTCGGCGGGCGGCTGGAGACCGGCCCGGGGGAGCGCGGCAAGGGCTTCCGGCTGCGGGCCTCGGTGCCGCTGCGGACGGTGCCGGCCCCCGACCTCTTCTAGACCCGGGACACTAGGCGGACGGCAGTTCCAGGACGAACCGGGCGCCGCGCGGCGCGTGGGCGGCCCGCAGGGTGCCGCCGTGCCGGGTGGCGATGTCCGCCGCGATGGCCAGGCCCAGGCCGCTGCCGCCGGCGTCCCGGCTGCGCGCCTCGTCGAGCCGGGTGAACGGCTCGAAGATCCGCTCGCGGTCCTGCGCGGGCACCCCCGGGCCGTCGTCCCGGACCTCCAGGACGGCGCCGTACGCGGTCCGCCGGGTGGACAGCACCACCTCGGCGGCCGCGTGCCGCTGGGCGTTGTCCAGCAGGTTGCGCACCAGCCGGTGCAGCCGGATGCGGCTGCCGCGCACCGGCACCTCCTCGGGCGCGTCCACCCGCAGGGCGAGCCGGGCGCCGAGGACCGGACGGTACTGGTCGGCGAGCTCGCGCAGCACGGCGGACAGGTCGACGGCGGTGAACTGGCCGGCCGCCGACGGGTCCGAACCCCGGGCCAGGAACAGCAGGTCCTCGGTGAGCTGCTGGAGGCGCTCGACCGAGGTGAGCGCCTCGTGCGTCGCCGCCGGCCAGTCGGTGCGCTCGGGGTGCGCCAGCGAGACCTCCAGGTTGGTGCGCAGCGCGGCGATCGGGCTGCGCAGTTCGTGCGAGGCGTCCGCGACGAAGCGCTGCTGCTGGACGGCCGAGCGCTCCAGCCGGTCCAGGGTGGCGTTGGTGGTCCGGGCCATCCGGGCGATCTCGTCGTCGGAGCGCGGCACCGGGACGCGGCGGTCCAGCCGGTGCTCGCCGATCTCGGCCAGCTCGGCGCGGATCGCGTCCACCGGGCGCAGCGCCCGGCTGGTCGCGGCCCAGGCCGTCAGCGCGACCAGCAGGGCTGCGAGGGGCACCCCGACCTGGAGCACCGGGTCGATGGTGCGCAGCGAGGCCTCGGCGGCGAAGGGGGTGGCCAGTACGTACACCGTGAACGGGCCGACCAGCGGCTTCGTCTGGCCGTCCTCCTCCTCCTTGCGCAGCAGGGGGCTCCAGCTGCCCATCGCGGTGAAGGTGCGTCCCGAGTAGCGGTTGGCCGCGGCCGCGCCCGCGGAGCCGATGGTGATCCGCTGGACCGACTGCCAGTTGTCCGGCGCCAGGTGCGGTACGGCGGTCGGCAGCGACCCGGCCAGGTGCTGGGTGGTCAGCGTGCCGCCGGTGAACACCACCTGGCCGTCGCTGCCCAGCACCACGTACGGCAGCTGCCAGTCGTCCACCACCTGCCGGCCGAGCTTGAAGCCGTTGCTGATCGCGTGGGACTGCGTCCTCGCGTCCGCCTCGGCGGCCTCCAGCTGGGCGTCGTACAGGTGCCCGCGCAGCCACCAGGCGCCGCCGCCGAGCAGCAGCAGCGCCGTCAGGCCGGCCGCCAGCGAGGTGCGCAGTCGGGTGGACAGGAGGCTGAGCACGGTCAGGCCTCCAAGCGGTAGCCGGCGCCGCGCACGGTGGTGATCGAGCGGACGCCGAACGGGGTGTCCACCTTGCGGCGCAGCATGCTGATGTACACCTCGACGATGGACTCCTCGCCGTCGAAGGCGATGTCCCACACCTCGTCGACGATCCGGCGCTTGGAGAGCAGTTCGCCCGGGTGCTCGGCCAGGCAGCGCAGGACGGCGAACTCCCGCTCGGTGAGGGTGATCTCGGCGCCGCCCCGGCCGCAGCGGCGGCCCGCCGGGTCCAGCCACAGGTCGCCGACCCGCAGCAGCGGGCCCGGGGTCTGGCTGCGGCGGATCAGGGCGCGCAGGCGGGCCAGGAAGACCAGGTAGGAGAACGGCTTGGTGAGGTAGTCGTCGGCGCCGGTGTCCAGGCCCTCGGCCTCGTCGTACTCGCCGTCCTTGGCGGTCAGCATCAGGATCGGGGTGGTGACGCCGTCGGCGCGCAGCGCCTCGCACACCTTGTAGCCGTTCAGGCCGGGCAGCATGATGTCGAGCACGATCGCCCGGTAGGCGTGCCGCCGGGCCAGCCGCAGGCCGGTGAGGCCGTCCGGGGCGAGGTCGACGGTGTAGCCCTCGGCCTCCAGACCGCGTCGTACGGCGGCCGCGACCTGGGCGTCGTCCTCCACCACCAGAATCTCCATGCGGATCAGGATGCCACCGGCGCCGGATCCGTTCCTTAAGCGGTCTTCAGCTTTCTCAGCCTGGCTTCAGGGGGGTTGGCGCATGCTCTCGCCGGATCCGCCGATCCGTTCGGATCGGCGCGGGAGACGGAAGGGGCCGACGGATGTCCGTTGTCGAGGTCCCCGCCGCGCCCGCCCGCCACCGAAGACCGCGCCGGGCCCTGCCGCCGAGCCTGGTGATGGCGGCGGGGACGGTGGTGTCCCGGGCGACCGGCTTCGTCCGCTCGGCGGTCCTGGTGGCCGTCCTCGGCTCGGGGGTGCTCGCGGACGGGTACAACGTCGCGAACACGGTGCCCAACATCCTGTTCGTGCTGCTGATCGGCGGCGCGCTGAACACCGCGCTGGTGCCCCATCTGGTGCGGGCCGCCGAGGAGTCGGCGGACGGCGGCGCCGCGCACGTCGACCGGCTGGTGACGGCGCTGGTGGTCGCCCTGCTGGCGCTGACGGCCGTGGTGGTGCCGGGCGCGCCGTACGTGGTGCGGGCGTACACCTCGTACGGGGGCGGGCAGTTGGACCGCACGGTGCTGCTGGCCTACCTCTGCCTGCCGCAGGTGTTCTTCTACGGGCTGTTCACGGTGCTGGGCCAACTGCTCAACGCCCGGCGGAGGTTCGCGCCGATGGCGTGGGCGCCGGTGCTGAACAACCTGGTGGTGATCGGGGTGTTCGGCTGGTACCTCGGACGGCGTTCCCTCGACGCCGGCGACCTCGCGGTCCTCGGGGCCGGGACGACGGCCGGCGTGGTGGCGCAGAGCCTGGTGCTGCTGCCCTGCCTGAGGGCCGCCGGGGTGCGGCTGCGGCCGCGCTGGGACTGGCGGGAGGCCGGGCTCGGCGCGCCGCTGCGCGCCGCCGGGTGGACGCTGCTGCTGGTGCTCAGCGACCAGGTGGGCTACTGGGTGGTGACCAGGCTGTCGACCGCGGCCGGCGAGCGGGCCGCCGCGGCCGGGCTGCCCGGCGTCGGGTACACCGCGTACAGCAGCGCGTACCTGCTCTGGATCGTGCCGCACGGGGTGGTCGCGGTCTCGGTGGTGACGGCGGTCGTGCCCGCGCTGAGCGCGGCCGCCGGCTCCCCGCGGGCCGTGCGCGCCCTGCTGGCCCGCAGCATCCGCACGATCGCGGTGGTCAGCGTCCCGGCGGCCTGCGCGTTCGCGGTGCTCGCGCCGCAGCTGTGCGACCTCGCCTTCGGGCACGGGCGGACCGGCTCCGCCGACGTCCGGGCGATCGCCGGGATGCTGGCCGCCTTCGCGCCCGGCCTGGTCCTCTACTCGGCCTCGTACGCGCTGACCCGCACCTTCTACGCGCTCGGCGACAGCCGGACGCCCTTCCTGCTCAACCTGCTGCCCGTCGCCGCGACGGCCCTCGGGGCGCTGCTCTGCCACCGGCTGCTGCCGCTGCGCTGGGCCGTCACCGGGATGGCCGGCTGCTACGGGGGGTCGTTCCTGCTGAGCGTCGTCGCCGCCTCCGTGCTGCTGCGCCGACGCCTCGGGCCGCTGCGGGTCCTCGGCGACCACGTGAAGGTCCTGCTGGCGGCCCTCCCGGCCGCTGCCGCCGCCTGGTGGGTCACCCGGTACGGCCTGCTGCCGGCCGCCGCGACCCTCGCCGTCGGCTACCTCCTGCTCGCCCACCTCCTCCGGATCGACGAACTGTCCGCCCTCACCACACGATTGCGCAGACGCTGATGACTCTCCTGCCCGCCGATGTCGCCCAGGTCCTCGACGTCCTCCTCCCCGAGGGCCACCCCCTGCGCGACCAGCTCCCGCACCTGCGCGTCGAGTCCCGCTGCCGCTGCGGCTGCAGCACGGCCCTCTTCGCCGGCGTCGAGGACGGCGCCCGCTCCGACGTGGTGGCCGAGGCGACGATCGGCTCCGACGGCGAGGTCTTCCTCTTCGCCGAGGACGGCCGGCTCTCCTGGCTGGAGGTCTGTTCCTGGACCGACCCCAAGCTCACCCTCGCCGACGCCGCCCGCTTCCTCGGCGGGGAACCTTCCGACACCGACTGACGTCCTGTCGGGCATGGCCACCGTCCTCATCCTCGGCTTCGACCCGTACGCCGTCCCCGGTGTGGACGGCGATGCCATGCAAGCAGTCCTCGACCGTGAGCTGGCCCGCTTCGCGGAGCACGGCATCGACGTCGCCACGGCCCTGGTCGCCCCCGACGACACCGCCGAGCCCGCCGTCGTGGCGGCCCTGGCCGACCGGGACTGGGACGTCGTCGTCATCGGCGGCGGCATCCGCAAGCCCGAGCCGGCGCTGCCCTTCTTCGAGCTGGTCGTCAACCTGGTCCGCCGCCACGCCCCCCGGGCCGCCCTCGCCTTCAACAGCGGCATCGCCGACAGTCTCGAAGCCGCCCGGCGCTGGCTGCCGGAGTAAGCGGGCCGGAGTAAGCGGGCCGGGGTGGGGAGTCGGAGTGGGGAGGCCGGGGTGGGGAGTCGGAGTGGGGAGTCGGTGTGGCCGACTTCCTACTCCGCGAGATCGGCCAGGGAGCGGTGGTGGGCGAGGGCGGGGCGGTCGCCGAGCAGGAACTCGCGGTCGAGCCGGAAGCCGGTGCGGGCGAGGACGGCCCGGGAGGCCGGGTTGTCGACCGTCGTGACGGCGGTGAGGGCGGTCAGCCCGTAGGCGGTGGCCGCGAGGCGGCAGACCTCGGTGACGGCGGCGGTGGCGATGCCCCGGCCGGCGGCGGACTCGGCCACCCGGTAGCCGAGTTCGGCGCCGCCGTCGGCGAGGTCGACCAGGTTGACCCGGCCGACCAGCTCGCCGGCCTCGTCACGGACGACGTGGAACCGGCAGGTGCCCTCGGCCTGTTCGGCGAGCAGGGCGGCGTGGCGCTCCGCGAAGCCGGCGAAGTAGGCGTCGCCGCGGTCCGGGATGCTGCGGGCGAAGTACCCGCGGTTGGCGAGCTCGAAGGCCAGCAGGGCGTCGGCGTGGTCGGGGCGCAGCGGTTCCAGTGCGGGCATCAGGCCAGTCTGGCGCGCAGGGCCTCGGCGAACCACCGGAATACCCCGGCCAGGCTCTCCGGGACGGGCCAGCCGTTGACGGTGGCCAGCAGCTGCCAGTAGCGCTCGGCGCGAGGGTCCTCGGCGGTCTCCAGGCGGTCGAGCAGCCAGCTCCGCAGGGTGGCGTCGTCGGGGCGGCCGAAGGCCTCGGCGTAGGCGGCGGTGAGCGAGTCGAGGACCGGGCCGGCGGCGGGGGAGGCGGGGTCGACGCCGTCCGCCAGCGCGGCGGTGACCAGGCCCTTCACGGTCTCGGTGAGCGTGTGGTGGAGTCCGCCCCGGTCGCCGTCGGCCCGCTCGGCGGCCTGCCGTTCGGCCATCCTCCGGACCGCCGCCCGGAAGCCCGGGTCCTGAACGAGTTCACCCAGTTCGACCCAGGCCTCGACCTGCTCCGCCCGTGGCTCGTCGGGCAGTTCGGGCATCGCCGAGCGCATCATGGCGACGAACTCCGGGTTGGCGTCCAGGCCGCCGAAGGCCTCGTCGATGAAGTCGTGGACCAGACGCCGCCGTTCGGCGTCGGAGAGCTTGGCGAGCTTGTGCATGAGTCTCATCTCCTCGGGTGTGGAACCGCGTTGGGCGACGGCGAGCAGCACCGCCCGGCGCAGCCGCAGGGTGCGGATCTGCACCTCCAGCGCCTCGGCGTGCGCGGCGGCCACCTCGCGCAGCGGGGCCTGGCGCTCCAGCACCCGGCGGATCGCGGGCAGGTCGAGCCCGAGTTCGCGCAGGGTGCGGACCAGGTCCAGCCGGGCGAGCGCCTGGACGTCGTACCGCCGGTAGCCGGCGGCGCTGCGGCCGGTGGGCGGCACCAGGCCGGTGTCGGCGTAGAACCGGATGGTCTTGACGGTGAGTCCGGTGCGCCGGGCGAGGTCGCCGATCGAGTAGAGCGTGTCGCTGCCGTCCATGGGTCCACCTTGGCGTCTCCCCCTGGGGGAGACTCAACCCCTCCCGCCGGACACGGCCTAAGGTCGTGGCCATGAACGACACTGACAACGGGGCCTCGATCCGGGTGCTCCTCGCCGAGGACCAGGGGATGGTCCGGGAGGCGCTGGCCGCGCTGCTCGGGCTGGAGGGGGACATCGACGTCGTCGCCCAGGTCGGCCGCGGCGACGAGGTGGTGGCCGCGGCGCTCGCGAACGACGTGCAGGTCGCCGTGCTGGACATCGAGATGCCGGGGATGACGGGCATCGAGGCGGCCGCCGAGCTGAGCCGCCGGGCGCCGCGCACGAAGGTCGTCATCGCGACGACCTTCGGCCGCCCCGGCTACCTGCGCCGGGCGATGGAGTCGGGGGCGGACGCCTTCCTGGTGAAGGACGCGCCCGCCGCCGAGCTGGCCGAGGCGATCCGCCGGGTGCTGCGCGGCGAGCGGGTGATCGACCCGGTGCTGGCCGCCGCCGCGCTGGCGGAGGGCGCCAACCCGCTGACCGCGCGCGAGCGGGACGTGCTGGCCGCGGCCGCGGACGGCGCGGTGAACGCGGACATCGCCCGGCGGCTGCACCTGTCCGAGGGGACGGTCCGCAACTACCTGTCGATGGCGATCCAGAAGACCGACGCCCGCAACCGCACCGAGGCGGTCCGGATCGCCCGGGAGAAGGGCTGGCTCTGACGGGGCTCAGTTGAGCCGGTGCCGGGCCGCCCGGGCCTCCTGGCGGACCTTGGCCGCGGTGTCCGGGTCGAAGGCGTCCAGGATCTGCGCGTAGGCGTCCATCTCCGCCGAGCCGCCGAGGAAGTCCCCGGTGCGGACGAGGAGTTCGGCCCGTTCCAGGCGCAGCTGGGCCGGGTGCCGGGGCAGCAGCAGGGCGAGTTCGGTGGCCCACAGCTGGGTGCGGGCGTGCTCGGGGCGGTCGGCGGCCCAGGCGCGGATGTTGCCGAGCACCCGCAGCACGATCTCCAGCGGCTGGGCGCGGGTGAGCAGGGCGGGGGTGAACTCCTGGCCGGCCGCGGCGACCAGCCGCTCGGCGTCCTCCTGTCCGAGCAGGCGGCCGCCGTGGAACGGGTCGGCGAGGACGTACTCCTCGCCGCCGGCCGGGCCGCCCACGGCGACGATGAAATGGCCGGGCAGCGCGACGCCGTGGACGGTCAGCCCGGCCCGCCGTCCGACCGCGATCCAGACCAGCGAGAGCGTGATCGGCAGCCCGCGCCGCCGCCGCAGCACGTCGGGCAGCAGTGAGGACTCCAGCCGCCGGTAGTCCGCCTGCCGCCCGTGGAAGCGCTCCCGCCCGCCGAGCACCGCGGCGAGCAGGGCGGCGGTCTCCTCCGGCCCGGTGGGCGCCCGTTCGGCGACCGCCAGCCGGACGGCCGTGGCGTGCCGCTCCAGCGCGGCCTCGCAGGCGGCGAGCAGCGCGTCCACCCCCGGCGGTTCGCCGGGGTCGCCCGGGTCCGGCACCATGCCGTGCTCGGCGGCGGCGAGCAGGCACAGCAGCACCGGATCGGGCTGCTCGGCGCGGGCGGCGGTCCGGAAGCGGTCTCTGCTCTGCTCGGTCACGGTGACGGCGACGGCTTTCGTACGGCGGACGGACAAGACGGCGGACAGGCGGACGGACGGGGCGGGCCGGCCGCTACTCCTGGGGGAGGAGGGCGTAGTGGTAAGTGTGACTGGTCCTGAAGCCGAGCCCGTCATAGAGCGCGTTCGCCCCAGCGTTCCCCGTCTCGACCTGGAGGTACCCGCCGCTCGCCCCCTCCTCGGCCGCGCGCGAGGCGAGCACGGCCATGACGGCCGTCGCCAGCCCGGCCCGCCGGGCGTGGGGCTGGACCTCGATCGCGCCGAAGCAGGCCCAGGGGCCGTCGATGACGCAGCGTCCGATGGCCAGCGGCGGCTGCCCGGCCGCGCCCGGCACGGTGGCGAACCAGACCGAGGGGCCGCCGTGCAGCACCTGCCGGGCGGCCTCCTCCACCGCCGGGTCGTCGCCCACCCGCCGGTACATCGAGGTCCACGCGGCGTCCGCCGTCCGGGACAGCCGCACGCTCCCCCGGCCGCCGGCCGGAGGTGCCCCCATCGTTGCGGAGCCGGCCCGGGCGAGCGCGGCCAGCGGCGCGGTGCGCACCCGGCAGTGCGCGTGTCCGGGCCCCAGCCGGTCGAGCTCGGCGACCAGCGGCTCCGGTGAGCCGGGGGAGACCACCTCGACGTACGCGGGGAGCCCGCGCGCCGCGTACCAGGCGCGGACGGCGTCCAGTGCCGGAGGCAGCGCCATCCCCGGGTCCCCGAGGGCCTGGACGGAGTTGGCCCGCCGGGTGAACCCGGCCGAGGCGCGCAGCGTCCACTCGCCGAGCGGCTCCTGCTCGACGGCGGGCCAGCCGCGCCCGGCGATCCGCTGGAGCTCGACGGCGGTGGCGGCCGGCAGCGGGGCGCGCCGGGCCGGGAACGGCGGCACGACCTTGCCCGCGACCAGGAGCTTCTCCGGGAAGGACACCGGATCGCCGGAGCGGGGGGCGACGGTCAACCCAAGATCGTCCCACGATGTGAGCACGCCGATCGAATCCCGGAACACCGGCCGGTCGTCCACGAACTCCGCGAGGCGCCGGACGGATACGCGTCGTCCCACGTCAGAGCGATCTATCCGGACTTCCGGACGGTCGCCGAGCGGGTTCTCGATCGGCATCTGGCCACCTCCTGTGCATTTGCGGGCTCCGACCCGCGATACTAGGGGCGGGCATCGACGACGCCGCGCTCACCGCGCACGGCAGCAGACCAGAACGGGCCGAGAGGCCCTTCCGAGGAGGAACGACAGCGTGACCTACGTCATCGCGCAGCCTTGTGTCGACGTGAAGGACAAGGCGTGCATCGAAGAATGCCCGGTTGACTGCATCTACGAGGGCGAGCGATCGCTCTACATCCACCCGGATGAGTGTGTCGACTGTGGCGCTTGCGAGCCGGTCTGCCCGGTCGAGGCGATCTTCTACGAGGACGACACTCCGGAGGAGTGGAAGGACTACTACAAGGCGAACGTCGAGTTCTTCGACGACCTGGGCTCGCCCGGCGGCGCCTCGAAGCTCGGCCTGATCGAGCGTGACCACCCGTTCATCGCCGCTCTGCCGCCGCAGAACGCCGACCACTGACGATCGGTGGCACATCAGCTGTGAGCACCAACAGCACGCACGCGCCGTTCCCGGGCCACCCGGGGGCGGCGCGCCGCGTTTCGGACAAACTCCCCGTGTTCCCCTGGGACAAGTTGGAGCCGTACAAGAAGACCGCCCTGGCCCACCCCGGCGGCCTCTGCGACTTCTCCGTCGGCACCCCGGTGGACCCGGTCCCCGAGGTGATCCAGAAGGCGCTGGCCGCGCACACCGACACCCCGGGCTACCCGACCGTCTGGGGCCCGCTGGAGCTGCGCGAGGCGATCGCCGGCTGGCTGCGCCGCCGGCTCGGCGCGGAGCTCGGCCCGCAGGCCGTGCTGCCGACCGTCGGCTCCAAGGAGCTGGTGGCCTGGCTGCCGACCCAGCTCGGCCTCGGCCCCGGCGACCAGGTCGCCTACCCGCGCCTGGCGTACCCGACCTACGAGGTGGGCGCCCGGCTGTGCGGCGCAGAGCCGGTCGAGTACGACTCGGTGGACGAGCTGGACGGCTCCCGGGTGCGCCTGCTCTGGGTGAACTCGCCGTCCAACCCGACCGGCCGGGTGCTGGGCGCGGACGAGCTGCGCCGCGCCGTCGAGTGGGCCCGGGAGCACCGGGTGCTGCTGGTCAGCGACGAGTGCTACCTGGAGCTGGGCTGGGAGGCAGACCCGGTCTCCGTCCTGCACCCGGACGTCTGCGGCGGCGGCCACGAGGGCCTGCTGGCCGTCCACTCGCTCTCCAAGCGCTCCAACCTGGCCGGCTACCGCGCCTCCTTCGTGGCGGGCGACCCGGTGGTGGTCAAGGAGCTGCTGGAGGTGCGCAAGCACGGCGGCATGATCGTGCCGGCGCCCGTTCAGGCGGCGACCGTCGCCGCGCTCGCGGACGACGCCCACGTGGCCGAGCAGCGGGAGCGGTACGCGGCCCGGCGCTCGGCGCTGCGGGCGGCGCTGGAGGCGTACGGCTTCCGGATCGAGCACTCCGAGGCGAGCCTCTACCTGTGGGCGACCCAGGACCGCCCGTGCTGGGAGACCGTGGCCGAACTGGCCGGGCTGGGCATCCTGGTCGCGCCCGGCGACTTCTACGGGCCGGCCGGTGACCGCTTCGTGCGGGTCGCCTTCACCGCGACCGACGAGCGGGTCGCCGCGGCCGTGGAGCGGCTGGGCGCGGCGCGCTGACCGTTCCCGGCGGACCGTACGGCGCGGGG
>NZ_JBHUAF010000074.1:0-28706 GCF_042789895.1 Kitasatospora sp. NPDC056783 | reverse complement strand
GTGTTGGTGCCGGAAGGCCTCGCCGTCGGAGGGGCGGGGTTCCCGTTGTCCGTCGGCTTGGGGGCGGGCGGCGGGGGAGGAGGCGGGGCCGTCACGTCGAGGGCCTGGAGGGCGTTGTCCTGCCCGGGGTTCAGCGAGCAGTCGCCCCCGATCGGGCCCACCCAGGTCGGAGCACCGCTCGCGTTCCTCGGCGTGACCCGAACGGTGAAGCCCTCGATGGTGATCTTCCCCGGGCCCGGCCGGCTGAGGGTCACGGAGGGCGCGGTGCCGGTCGCCGTGAGCGAGAAGGAGCCGGACGCCGGGATCGCGGTCCTGACGATGGACAGGGGCACGTCCTGCGGAATGGTGCCCTCCGGTGCCACCACGGTGCCGTGCGCGAGGATCGATCCGTCCACGCTCGTGGCGCCCAGCGCGTACGCGTACTGCGTGAAGCTCTCGTCCACCCACGCCGTTCCGCGGACGGTGAACCGCGGACTGGGCCGGCCCACCTCCATCGAGGCCGGGACGTCCGCGGTGACCGTGATGTCCGCGGGGACGGAGATGACCAGGGCCGAGCAGGTGTAGTGGAGGGTGCGCGAGACGGAGGCCGCGGCAGCGGGGCCGGGGCCGAACGCCGCAGGGACTGCGACGGCGGTCATGACCGCCGTCGCGAGCCCGAGGACCGTTCGCGTCCCGGACCTTCCCGCGCGGTCCCCGTTGAGCGTGCTGCTCATGATCACTCCATGACGACGGCTGCCCGGATCCCCTCCGGGTCCAGCCATCATGACGAGGAGCGATAAACGAACGGTTGCAACCAACGTGCCTGATTCGCCATGTCATTGACGGGCTGTCAGATTGATCCGGAAGGGCTCGTACTCGTAAGGGCGTGCGGGCAGTGCCCGGCCGTCGGGTGCGGGCCGGCGGGGGCGCGTGCTCGCTTCCGGCCCGCCGCACCCGTCCCCGGGCTACCGCGTGTCGCGCAGCCCGAGGACGTACGCCGCCGTCAGCGCGACCGCGCGGTCCTCGTCGCGGGCCAGCGCTTCGAGGGCGCGGGAGGAGGTGCTCCCCGGGATGTCGGCGAGCGCCTGGGTCAGCCGGCGGCGGGCGTCGGCGCCGACGGCAGCGTCGGCGAGGCCGTCGACGAGTGCGCGGGCGATCCGGTCCGCCAGCGCGGGATCGGCCGCCAGCGCGCCCAGCGCGTCGGCCGCGTCGGCGTCCCGACCCTCCTCGACGATCATGCCGATGAGGATCGGGACGGCGTCCGCCACACCACGGGTGCCGAGCGCCAGGGCCGCGTACCGGCGGACCGCGACGTCGGCGTGGGTGAGGGCGTCGCGCAGCAGGGCGGTCGCCTCACCGCCCGGCAGCTCGGCGAGGGACCGCACGGCGCGCTCGCGCACCTCGGCCGCGGGGGAGTGGAGGCCCTTCGCCAGCAGGGCCGGCCCGTCGCCGCCCGCCTGGGCCAGCGCCCAGCGCAGCGCCCCGGCGACGTTCGGGTCCGGCTCGGCCAGGGCGGCTTCGACCAGGGCCGCCACCGGCACCGGAACGTCCTCGGACGCGGACAGGGCGGCGCGCTGCCTGGCGCCCGGGCTCTTGGACTCCAGCGCGTGGAGGAGCGAGACGATCCGCAGCACGTCGTCCCAGCCGGCGGGTTCGGCGGCGCCGATCCGGCTGAGCCGGGTGAGCAGTTCCGTCTCCGCCGCGATGCGCTCCCGGGTGCGGTGGACCAGGTCGTCGACGAGGGCGGCGGGCGCGAAGCCGGGGTCGTCGAGGGCGCGCCCGACCTCGCGCAGCGACAGCCCCAGGGAGCGCAGGCTCTCGATGTGGAAGATCCGCCGGATGTCCGCCTCGGCGTACTGGCGGTAGCCGGAGTCGGTGCGGCCGGTCGGCCGGACCAGCCCGAGCGACTCGTAGTGCCGGAGCATCCGGGCGCTCACCCCGGACCGCCGGGCGACGTCACCGATCAACACTTCCCGTCGTCCCTCCCGGGGCCCCCTCGAGGGCCGCCGTGCGCTTCGCCTCCTCGATCGCGGACTCGAATCCGGCGTCCGGGTCGTGCCACAGCCGTTCCGTGGCGAGCGCGTGGGCGCGCACCCCCGGGTCGAGGTCCGTCGTCGCGGCGGCCAGCGTCGGCAGCACCGCCTCCCCGAGCGCGATCAGCGCCCGGCTGAGGCTCAGCTGCGTCTCCCGTCCGCCGCGCCCGAGCTGGGCCGCCAACACTACGGCCAACCCGTGCTCGGCACCCTCGGGCACCAGCACGACCGCCGCCCGCCAGGCGCTGCGGGCCACCTCGTCGTCGGGATCGGCCAGCAGCGCCGGCGTGATCGCCGGCCAGGCCTGCCGGTCCCCGATCTTGGAGAGGGTGTGCAGCGCCTGGCTGCGCGCCTGCGCGCCCGGCGAGCGGACCTCCCCGAGCAGCAGCGGGACGGTCATGGGCGCCGGATGGCGGGTGAGCGCCCAGGTGAGCATCTCGCGGACGGAGAACTCGGGCTCGACCGCGCACCGCGCGACGAGCGCGCCGACGTACCCCGGGTCGGGGCTCGTGCCGACCGCCAGCGCCGCCCGCAACCGGACGGAGGCGTCGGTGTGCTCCAGCCCCCGCAGCGCCCGTGTCGTGTCCGTGTCCGTGTTCATGTTCGTGTCCGTGCTCGTGTTCATGCCCGCGCCCTTCTCCGTGTTCTCGTTCGGCCTGGTCATCAGGACCACCTCCGCGGCCTCAGTGAAGGGCTTGTCACGGTGTCAAGGTCAAGCGGAGCCGGAGGTCCCGTCTTACGGTGATTACGGGGCCCTGCCGTCACGGGCGCTTCTCTCCGCACCGCCGACCTCCGCCCGGCCGCTCGCCCCTTCCGTCCCCCGCGTCCCCCGCGTCCGCGGGGAGGGCGCAACCGAAGGAGCCCGTGTCATGGCGAGTAGTGCTACCGGCCCCACCGTCCGGGGGGCCGCACGGTACCCCTACGCGAGTGGGTGGACCATCTTCGCCGGGGTCATGCTGATCTCCGCCGGCCTCATGGCGGTCTTCCAGGGGACCGCCGCCATCCAGAAGGACCGCGTGCTCGTCGTCACCCGCAGCTACGTGTACGCGATGAACACCGAGGGGTGGGGCTGGCTCCACCTCGTTCTCGGGATCGTCGTCATCGTGGCCGGGGTGGCGGTCTTCAGCGGCGCGGCCTGGGCCCGCGTCGTCGGTGTGGTGGTGGCGGTGTTCGGGATGCTCGCCAACTTCGTCTGGCTGCCCTACTACCCGCTCTGGGCGATCGTGCTGATCGCGCTCGACGCCCTGGTGATCTGGGCGCTGTGCGTCGGGCGGGTCGTCACGCCGCCGGCTCCGGGAGCGGGAGTGGCCGATCACGACCGGCCCGGACCGGAGCGGGCGGGGCCCGGCCGGAGCTGACCGGCGGCCCGACCGGCCCCGACGGGCCACGGCCCGCCGGGGCCGCCGTGCGCTTCCCCGCCCCGACGGGTGAACCGGACCGCGACCCGGTGAACGCGGGGACGCGTGCCGCTCCACCCGCCCGTCCGGTCCGGTGAGCGGCCTGTGAGGCCTGGGTGAAGGTCGTGGGTGGGGCCGGTGACCGGCCGTTGATCGGGCGTAGACGGCGAGCCTGGAGCATCGGGAACCGGAGGGAACCGGTCTGGAGGCCACAGCCTGAACACCGGGACCCGCGCGGCCGGACCACGGGCCGCACGGGTGCCCGGCGCTGCGGCCGCCGCCGGACCCGCCCCAAGGAGTCCGGACCACGAAGGGCAGACGAGGCATGGACGGCGGGCAGTCGGTGCAAGCGGTGAGAACGGCGGCGGGGTTCGGCGAGCTGCTGCGGGTGCGGCGCGAGCGGATCGGGCTGACCCAGCAGTGCCTGGCCGATCACGCGACGCTGAGTGTGCGGGCGATCCGCGACATGGAAGCCGGCCGGGTGCGCCGCCCCCGCAACGAGACCGTCCGGCTGCTGGCGGACGCGCTGCGGCTGGAGGGCCGCAGCCGGACGGACTTCGAGGAGGCCGCCCGCCGGCACCCGCTCGCGGACGAGCCGCCGGCCCCGCCGGCCGCCCCGCCGGTGGCGCGCGGGGCGATCGTCGGCCGGGAGATGGAGGCCGAGGTGCTGGCCGACGCCTTCGCCGTGCACGGGGACCGGCTGGTCTCGCTGGTGGGGATCGGTGGGGTGGGCAAGACCAGGCTCGCCCTGGAGGTGGCCCGCCGGCTGCACCTGGCCGCCCGCTGGTCGGTGCGCTGGGTGGACTGCGGCGGCGGGTCGCACCCCTGGCGCGGCCCGCTGGAGGACCTCGCCCGGGAGATCGGAGAGCGGCCCGCGCTGCTGGTGCTGGACGGCGCCGACGGCGGGGTGGACGCCGGGCAGCTGGACGGGCTGTTCCGGCACTGCCCCGGGCTGCGGGTGCTGATCACCGCCCGGGAGGCCCGCCCGCTGCCCGGCGTCCAGGTCATCCCGCTCGCGCCGCTCCCCGTGCCGGACCCCGAACTCGACGCCGAACCAGAAGCGTTGGCGAAGGTCGGGGCCGTCCGGCTGCTGCTCTCGCACCTGTGCCGGCTGCGCCCCGGCTACACCCTGGAGCGCTCCGAGGCGCCCGCCGTCGCGGAGCTCTGCCGCCATCTGGACGGCCTGCCGGGCGCGTTGGAGCGCGCGGCGGGCTGGGCGCTGGTGCAGTCCACCGCCCAGCTGGTGGCCCGGCTCACGGACGGCCCGCTCACCCTGTCGGCGCCGCCGGTGGTGTTCGGCGCGCGCGGTGACGTGCGGGACGAGGTGGAGCCGACGATCCGGAGGCTGACGAACCGTCAGCGTGCGCTGCTGGACGTGCTCGTGGACGAACCCGGGGACTGGACCGGGGAGGACGCGGCGGTCCGCAGCGGCTGGGCGCCGCAGGCCTGCCTGGAGACGGTCTACGAACTGCTGTCGCGCGGGCTGATCCGCAGCGTGCCCGCCCGTGACGGCCTGCGCTTCACGGTGCTCAACCTCTGCCGGCGCCTCGTCCGGGAGGAGTCGGGGCTCCGGTTCGCGCCCGCCGGGGACGTCCCGCTGCTGGCCGTCGCGGGCTGACCGTCGAGGGCCGACGGGCGAGGGCCGGCCGTCGAGGGCCGACGGGCGACTGACGGGCGACTGACGGGGAGCGGTGCCCCGGCCCGGCACCGGGACGGCCCGCCGATTCTGCCGCATCTTGCCGCAGGAGCTGCCGCTCGCCGGGCCCGATCGTTCCTAGCGTTCTCCACGGGGAGCAACCGCCGCGAAACGCGCCGGGACCGCCATCGACGATCTCTACCGATGAGGGCTGAGTTGTGGAGCACGGAAATGCCGAGCAGGGCGGAATGGACGTCGTCGTCACGACGGTGTCCTCCGACTCGCACACCTGGAACCTGGTGTTCCTCCAGCTCCTGCTGGAGGAGATGGGGTACCGGGTGACCAACCTGGGGGCCTGCGTCCCGGACGCGCTGCTGGTCTCCGAATGCCGCCGGATCGCACCGGACCTGATCGTGATCAGCAGCGTCAACGGGCACGGCCACCAGGACGGCCTGCGAGTCATCGCCGCCCTGCGCGGCTGCCCGGAACTGCGGCGCACACCGGCCGTCATCGGCGGCAAACTCGGCATCGCCGGCGCCGAGGACCCGGACCGCGAGCGGGAGTTGCTGGCGGCGGGCTTCGACGCCGTCTTCGAGGACGGCGCCTCGACGGCCGGGTTCCACGCGTTCGTCGCCGGGCTGCGCGCCGCGGTCCTGCTGTGACCAGCCCCGCCCTGACGGGCCCCGCGGCGGTGGGCCGGGCCGGGAGCGGCTTCGGCGCGTTCGTGGCGCGGGCGGAGCGGGCCGGCACCCTGGTGGTGCAGCCCCGGATGGGGATGGCACAGGCGGCCCGGATGCGGGAGGGACTGCTGGCCACCCGGGCGGCCGAGGCCGTCACCGTCGGCACCATCACCCTGGACAGCTACACCCGCACCGGCGACCTCGACGCCGCGCGGCGCGCCCTCGACGCCGGATCGGGCCTCAACGGCTATCCGATCGCCACCCACCCGGTCGAGGTCACCCGGGCGGTGCTGCGCGGAGTGGCCGGCGCGGGCTTCCCGGTGCAGGTCCGGCACGGCTCGGCCGCGCCGGAGGGGATCGTCCGGGCGCTGCTGGCGGCCGGTCTGGACGCCACCGAGGGCGGGCCGGTCTCCTACTGCCTGCCGTACGGCCGCACCCCGCTCCGGGAGGCGGTGGACTCCTGGCGGCGGAGCTGCGAACTGCTGGCCTCGGTCCGGGAGTTCGGTGTCGAGCCGCATCTGGAGACGTTCGGCGGCTGTCTGATGGGCCAGCTCTGCCCGCCCTCGCTGCTGATCGCCGTCAGCGTGCTGGAGGCGCTGTTCTTCCGCCGGCACGGGCTGCGCAGCATCTCGCTCAGCTACGCCCAGCAGGCGGACGCCCGCCAGGACGAGGAGGCGCTGGCCGTGCTCGGCCGGATCGCCGGCGAAATGCTTCCGGACGTCGACCGGCACCTCGTGGTGTACGCGTACATGGGCGTGTACCCGCGCTCGCCCGGCGGCGCTCGGCTGTTGCTGGAGGACGCGGCGCGGCTCGCCGTGCGCGGCGGCGCGGCCCGGCTGATCGTCAAGACCACGGCCGAGGCGCACCGCATCCCGACCGTCGCCGAGAACGTCCGGGCGCTGGAGGACGCCGGCGCGGCCGCCGCGGCGGAGCGGGGCCGCAGGGCCGCCGCGCCGCCGGACACCGGGATCGAGGCCGAGGCCAGGGCGCTGATCGGCGCGGTGCTCGACCTGGACGCCGACCTCGGGCGGGCGCTGGTGCGGGCCTTCGCGGCCGGCTACCTGGACGTGCCGTACTGCCCGCACCCCGACAACGCCGGGCGGGCGCGCAGCGCGCTGGGCCCGGACGGGCGGCTGTACTGGTCCGCCGTCGGCTCGATGCCGATCGCCGGGTCGGCCGACCGGGGCCGGCCGCCGATCCTCGGCTCGGCCGGGCTGCTGGCCGCCCTCTCCCACGTCCGGCGGCGCTACGACGGCCTGGCCGAGGGCTCGTCCGCGGCCGCCGACCGGGGCCTGCCCGCCCCGCGCTGACCGGTCCCGCGCTGACCGGTCCCGCGCTGACCGGTGCTCCGGCGCTCCACCACGGACGACCACGGACGACCACGGACACCCCGAGAGAAGAGGACTCCGACCATGCCCGACGCCATGCTCCTGCCCCCGACCGACCCGGGGCGGCACCTGACCGTCCCGGCCACCCGCAGCGCGCTCCGGATCCAGCAGCAACTGCTGTTCGCCGCCCGTGAGTTCCTGCGCGGACGGGGTTTCACCGAGCTGCTGCCGCCGATCATCGGCCCGGTCACCGATCCCGGCGCGCGCGGCTCCAAGCAGGTGGACATCGACTTCTACGGCCACCGCTACAAGCTGATGACCAGCGCGATCCTCTACAAGCAGGCCTCGCTGCTGGCCTTCGACAAGATCTTCTGCATCGCCCCGAACGTCCGCCTGGAACCGCTGGAGACCGCCGGGACGAGCCGGCACCTGGCCGAGTTCCACCAGCTGGACGTGGAGGTGGCCGGAGCGAGCCGGGACGAGGCCGTGCAGCTGGCCGAGGACCTGATGGTGCACATGGTCGACAGCGCGCTGCGCGAGCTGCCCAAGGAGTTCGCCGAACTCGGCCGGGACCCGCAGGCGTTCACCGAACTCCTGGAGGGCTCCTTCGGCCGCGTCCGGCACGCGGAGGCGGTCGCCGAACTGCGCGGCATCGGCCACCCGCAGTCGGCGGAGGCCGAACTCGACTGGGAGGGCGAGGCGTTGCTGTCCGCCCGGCGCGACCGCCCGTTCTTCGTCACCGACTACCCGAAGGGCTCGCGCGGCTTCTACGACCGCGAGCACCCGGACGACCCGGGCCTGCTGCGCAACTTCGACCTGCTCGCGCCCGAGGGCTACGGCGAGCTGTGCAGCGGCAGCCAGCGCACCAACGACTACGCCGAGATCATCACCCGGATGCGGGAGACCGGCGAGAACCCGCAGAAGTACCGCTGGTACCTGGACCTGGTGCGCGAGGGCGTGCCGGCCAGCGCGGGCTTCGGCATCGGGGTCGAGCGGCTCACCCGGTACGTCGCGGGGCTGGACGCCGTCTGGCAGGCCAGCGCCTTCCCGAAGCTCGCCGGGGTGGTGTCCCCGTGAGCGACCTGAGCGCACCCGGGTTCCCCGAGGAGGAGGTCCGGCGACGGGCCCGTGCCGGGGCGGCCGCCGCGTTCCCGCCCGCCGAGGAGTACGGGCACGTGCTGTTCGGCGCCGGCCGGCCCGAGGAGGCGGCGCCGCTCGACGCGCTGGACGCGCTGCGGATCGTCCCGCCGCTGTTCCTGCCGCAGCGGCTCGCCAAGCTGATCGACCTCGGCCGTGAGCCCGACTACCGGGACGTCGAACTCACCACCACCATCGGCGGGTTCACCTCCGCCCTGCCGGTGTACGTGTCGGCGACCGGCTCCACCCGGGCCGCCGGCGGCGACCTCGGGCTCGCCCTGAGCCGGCAGGCCGGGGCGCTCGGCATCCCGATGGTGATCGGCGAGAACGTGGTGCCGGTCAACGGCTACGGCCGGCTCGGCGAGGCCGCGGACGGCGCGCTGCTCGGCCGGCTGCGCGCCTACACCGAGCGGCTCCCGGACGGGCTCGGCGGAGTGGCCGTCCAGCAGAGCACCGAGGACGCCGACGCCGAGGTGTGGAACCTCGTCCACAGCGACCCGGCCGCCCTGCCGCTGCTGGAATCCGGGCGACTGGCCTTCGAGTTGAAGGTCGGCCAGGGTGCCAAGCCGGGCCTGGGCGGGATGACCGTGCTGGACCGGGAGGCCGCCGCCGCGCTCGGCGACCGCTTCGGGCTGGACCCGCTGTTCGGCGACGGCCGGGTGCTGCGCGCCGCCACCCCCGGCACCTTCACCGCCGAGATCCTGCGCCAGCAGATCCGGCTGATGCGCAACAACTACCCGAGGGTGCGGATCTGGGTGAAGCTCTACCCCGGCCGGGACGTGGCCGAGGCCGCCCGGGTGGCGCGCGAGGCCGGAGCGGACGCCGTCGTGGTGGACGGCGCGGAGGGGGGCACCGGCTGGGCGCCGGGGGTGTTCCTGCCGCACGTCGGCCTGCCGCTCGCCGAGTGCCTGCGCCGGCTGACGGCCGCGCCGCCGCCCTGCCTGCTGGTCTCCGGACGGATGTGGGAAGGCGCCCGGGCGGTCAAGAGCCTGGCGCTGGGGGCCCGTGCGGTGGGCCTCGGGCGGGCGGCACTGCTCGCCGTCGCGGAGGACCCGGAATCCGGGTTGCGCCGTTTCGCCGATTGCCTGGCGCTGGAACTCAGGCTGCTGATCAGTTCGCTCGGGAAGTATTCCCCCGAGGCCCTGGACCGGGAGGACGTGTGGTCTCCGGAGGGTTCGGGAATTCCATCCGGCCGGTAGCCCTGGCCTGCTCGGAAAGCGGCAGCGGGAAACTGCCGATTTCCTTCCGCTCGTTCTGCCGATAGGGCCGTCTGATTCTCCCTATCGTCGACCTCGACGCCGATTTCCTCTCACGATCTGGGGCTGGATGATGTCCTCACGCGGTCTTCCCGATGCCTTCTCGGCACCCGAATTCTCGGCACCCGAATTCACGGCACCCTTCACGGCAGCAGAATTCACGGAATCCGCATCGGCGGCGCCCGAATTCGCGGTGCCCGCCTTCGCGCCGTTCGCCTCCGCCGTCCACCGCTTCCCGGAGCGGCCGGCCGTCCGGACCGGCGGGCGGACGGTCGGCTACCGGGAGCTGGACGGCCTGGTCGCCGCCCTCGCCGCCCGGATCGGCCCCGGGCGGACGGTCGCCGTCACCGGCCGTGACCGGCTGGACCACGTGGTCGGGCTGCTGGCGGTCCTGCGGGCCGGCGGCACCTACCTGCCGCTGGACCGGGAGGCGCCCGAGGAGCGCAACCGCTGGATCGCCGAGGACGCCGGCGCCTCCCTCGCCCTGGACGGCGAGGAGCTGACCGAACTCGGCGGCGTGGACGGGGTGGCCGTCCCCGGCTACGTCATCTACACCTCCGGCACCACCGGCCGCCCCAAGGGCGTGCACGTCCCCTTCGCCGTCCTGGCGGGCCATCTGGAGGCGGTGGTCGAGACCTTCGGCCTGACCGAGCGGGACGTGATGCTCCAGTTCCACCGTCCGACCGTGGACGTGGCGGTCGAGCAGGTGCTCGGCGTGCTGTCCGCCGGGGCCTGCCTGGTCCTGCCGGACCAGGAGCTGCTCACCCCGGCCGCCCTGCTGGACCTGCTGGACGCCGAGGGCGTGACCGTCGCCAACCTGGCGGCCGGCTACTTCCACGACGTGGTGGCGGCCCTCGGCGGCCGGGTGCCGCGCGCCCTGCGGCTGATGATCTCGGGCAGCGACAAGCTGGAGCCCGCCACCGCCGCCGCCTGGTGGGCGGCCACCGGGGTGCCGCTGCTGAACGCGTACGGCCCGACCGAGACGGTGGTCACCGCCACCACCCACCGGCTCGACGGCCACGCCCGGCAGCCGGAGGCCCGGGTGCCGATCGGCGAGGCGGTCGGCGGCCGGCGGCTCTACGTGCTGGACGAGCGGCTGCGGCCGGTGCCGCCCGGCGAGGCCGGTGAACTGTACGTCGGCGGGCCGCTGCTGGCCTCCGGCTACCTGGGCCGCCCGGGCCTCACGGCCGGCCGCTTCGTCGCCGACCCGTTCGCCGGACCGGAGACGGCGGCGGGCGCCCGGATGTACCGCACCGGCGACCTGGTGCGCCGCACCGCCGGATCGGGGTCCCCCCGGCCGGTGGGGACACCTCCCGGTCACCAGGCCGGGGCCGCCGGGGGAGGCCCGCTGGAGTTCCTCGGCCGGACCGACCACCAGGTGAAGATCCGCGGTTTCCGGGTCGAGCCCGGCGAGCTGGAGCAGGTCCTGGCCGGCTATCCGGGCGTCACCGGCTGCGTGGCGGTGGCGCACGAGGGCCGGCTGGCCGCGTACGTCACCGGCGCCGCGCCGCGCTACGCCGAGGCCCGGGCCTGGCTGGCCGAGCGGCTGCCCGAGCAGCTCGTCCCGGCCACGCTCACCGCGCTGGAGGCCTTCCCGCTGACCGCCGGCGGCAAGGTGGACCGCGCGGCGCTGCCCGAGCCGCGGGCCGCGGCGGAGGACAAGCCGGCCGGCCGCCCGCCGCGCACTCCCGCAGAGCAGCTGATCGCGGCGGTGTGGGCGGACGTGCTCGGGGTGCCGGAGGTCGGCGCCGACGACAACTTCTTCCACCTGGGCGGCGATTCGCTGACCGCGGTGCGGGTGGTGGGCCGGGTCTTCGACGTCTTCGGCATGGTGTCGCCGTACACCATCTTCGACGCCCCGACGCTGGCCGAGTTCGCCGCCGCGGTGACCTCCGCGTCCGGCGGCGAGCGCCCGGAGCTGACCAGGAGGGGCACCGCCGGGGCGCCGCTGTCCAAGTTCCAGCGCGGCCTCTGGTTCCTCGACCAGTGGAACCCGGACGCGCCGACCTACGTGGTGCCCTGGGTGTTCCGCTTCGCCGGGCCGGTGGACCCGGAGCTGCTGCGGCGGGCGCTGTCGGGGGTGGTCGAGCGGCACGAGAGCCTGCGGACGACCTTCGAGCTCGCCGAGGACGGCCCGTGCCAGGTCGTCCACCCCCGGGTGGAGCTGCCGTTCACGCTCACCGAGACCACCGCCGACCGGGTGGAGGAACTGGTCGCCGAGGCCGCGCTGGAGCCCTTCGACCTGGCGGCCGGGCCGCTGCTGCGGGCCCGGGTCTTCCGGGCCGGCGGGGCCACCACGCTGCTGCTGCTGTTCCACCACATCGTCTGGGACGAGGGCTCGCTGCCGGTGCTGGAGGCCGAACTGCGGGAGCTGTACGCCGCGGCGGCCGAGGACCGCCCGGCCGATCTGCCGGAACTCGCCGTCCAGTACGGCGACTACGCCGCCTGGCAGTACCAGGACGACACCGCCGAGCGTCAACTCGACTACTGGCGCGATCAGTTGCGTGACGCGCCGACCGGTCCCGCGCTGGAGCCGGATCACCCCCGCCCCGAGGAGCAGGCCTTCCGCGGCGCCTTCCACCGCTTCGCCATGCCCGCCCCGGTCGCCGAGGCCGTCCGGTCGCTCGCCCGCAGCGAGGACGCCACCCCGTTCATGGTGCTGCTGGCCGGGCTGGCCCTCACCCTGCACCGCCGCTCCGGACAGCGCGACCTGGTGCTCGGCTCGCCGGTGAACGTCCGCGGCCGGAGCGAACTCGACGGCCTGATCGGCTACTTCATCAACCTGCTGCCGCTGCGACTGCGCCTGGAGGAGGGCGCCTCCTTCCGTGAGCTGGTCCGGCACGTGCGCGAGGTGTCGATCGGGGGCTACCGGCACCAGGAGGTGCCCTTCGACGACATCGCGGGCGCCGTGCTCGACGAGCGCCCCGAGGACCGCAACCCGCTCTGCCAGGTGCTGCTGGAGCTGCACCCGCTGGACCCGCGCCCGTTCACCCTCGGCGGGCACGAGGTCACCCGGGCCCTGCACTCCAACCCGGTCTCCCGCTTCGACCTGTCCGTCTCGGTGGACGACCTCGGCACCGGCTTCACCGGCCGCTTCGAGTACGACAGCGACCTCTTCGAGCCCGCCGGCATGGCCGGGCTGTGCGAGGAGTGGCTGGGCACCCTGGCCGCCGCCGTCGAGGTGCCCGTGCACGCCCTGTTCGAGGCGCGGGCCGCCCGAACCCCGCGGGCCACCGCCCTGGTCTCCGGTGAACGGACCGTCGAATACGGCGAGTTGAACGCCGAAGCGAACCGGCTCGCCCGTCACCTGGTGGGCCTGGGCATCGGCCGCGGCGACACCGTCGCGGTGCTCGCCGAGCGGGGGCCGGAGATGGTCACCGCCCTGCTGGCGGCCCTCAAGACGGGCGCCGCCTACACCCTGCTCGACCCGGACTTCCCGGCCGAGCGGCTGGCCGGCGCCGTCGCGGACACCGGCGCCGCCCTGGTGGTCACCCACCGGCGCGCCACCGTGCCCTTCCCCGTCGAACGCCAGGTGGACCTGGACGCCTCGGTCGCCGAACTCGGCCGCCACCCGGCGCACGACCTCGGCCTGCCGGTCGACGGCGCCGACCTCGCCTGCGTGATGTTCACCTCCGGCTCCACCGGCCGCCCCAAGGGCGCCGCCGTCCCGCACCGCGCCCTCACCACCACCTACCTCGGCCAGGACTACGCCCGCTTCGGCCCCGACGAGGTCTGGCTCCAGTGCTCCCCGGTCTCCTGGGACGCCTTCGCGCTGGAGCTGTACGGCGCGCTGTGCTTCGGCGGAGTCTGCGTCCTCCAGCCCGGCCAGCGCCCCGACCCGCAGACCATCGCCGAGCTGACCCGCCGCCACGGCGTCACCCAACTCCAGCTCTCCGCCAGCCTGTTCAACTTCCTGCTGGAGGAGTTCCCGGAGACCTACGACGGCCTCGGACTCGCCATCACGGCCGGTGAGCGGGCCTCCGTCACCCATGTCGCCAAGGCCCTGGAGAACCACCCCGGCCTGGTGGTCGCCAACGGTTACGGCCCGGTCGAGAGCCTCGGCCTGACCACCAGCCACCGGGTCGGCCCCGAGGACACCACCGGCGCCTCCGTCCCGATCGGCTCCGCGCTGAACGGCAAGGGCGTCCACGTCCTGGACGAGCGGCTGCGCCCCGTCGAGCCCGGCGTGACCGGCGAGCTGTACGCCTCCGGCGGCGGCCTCGCCCACGGCTACGTCGGCCGGCCCGGCCTGACCGCCGAGCGCTTCGTCGCCTCCCCGTTCGGCGCCCCCGGCGAGCGCCTCTACCGCACCGGCGACCTCGGCCACGTCAACGCCGACGGCCTGCTGGAGGTGACCGGCCGGATCGACGACCAGATCAAGGTCCGCGGTTTCCGGGTCGAGCCCGGCGAGATCGAGGACGCGCTCACCCGGCACCCGGCCGTCCGGGAGGCCGCCGTCACCGTCCACGAGCCCGCCCCCGGCGACCGCCGGCTCGCCGCCTACGTCACCGTCGGCGCCGACGCCCCCGGCCCGGACGCCCTGCTCGACCACCTGGCCGCCCTGCTGCCCGAGTACATGGTGCCCGCCACCCTCGACGTACTGGAGGCCCTGCCGCTCAACCACAACGGCAAGGTGGACCGCAAGGCGCTGCCCGCCCCCGCCGGACGCCGGGCCGAGGCCGCGCCCGACCCGCTCACCGAGGCCGAGCGGCTGGTCGCCGACGCGATGCGCGAGGTGCTCGACCTCGCCGAGGTCGGCCGCGAGGACAACTTCTTCCGGATCGGCGGCAACTCGCTGGCCGCCGTCCGGGTCGCGATGCGGCTGTCCCGGGAGACCGGCACCCGTGTCCCCCCGCAACTGGTGTTCCGGGCCCGGACCGTGAGCGCCATCGCCGAACGGCTGGCCGCCCGATGACGGGCCGCCCCACACCCGAAGGGAACGAGGCCGTGAGCCCGTCCGACCACCCGGAGCGCACCGCGCCCGTCTCGGGGCTGCAACGCGGCCTCTGGTTCCTCGACCGGCTCGACCCGAGGGCCGTCACCTACTGCACCCCCTGGACCCTGGATGTCACCGGCCCGCTGGACCTCGCGCTCCTCCAGGGCGCCCTGGACGCGGTGGTGGCCCGGCACGAGACGCTGCGCACCACCTTCGCGCCGCACCCCGACGGCCCCCGCCAGCAGGTGCGTGCCGACCTCGCGGTGCCGCTCGCGGTGACCGACCTGCGCGACCTCCCCGACCGGGCCGAACGCCTGGAGGAACTGCTCGCCGCCCGCTGGGCCGAGCCCTTCGACCTGGCCGCCGGACCGCTGCTGCGTGCCGAGGCCTTCCGGCTCGCCGCCGAGCGCACCACGGTGCTGTTCACCGTCCACCACATCGTCTGGGACGGCTGGTCCGCCGAGGTCTTCGAGCGCGAGCTCGCCGAGTGCTACGACGCGGCGCTGGCCGGCCGGGAGGCCGACCTGCCGGAGCTGACCGTCCAGTACGCCGACCACGCGCGGGAGCGGCTCGGCACCTCCTACGAGGACCACCTGACCTACTGGAAGGAGCAACTGGACGGCGCGCCGCCCCTGTTGGAGCTGCCCACCGACCGCCCCCGGCCCGCCGAGCGCGGCACGGCCGGCCGGACCGAGGAGTTCGCCCTCGCCCCCGGGACGGCGGCCCGGGTCCGGGCGCTGGCCGAGACGGAGGGCGTCACCCCGTTCACCGTCCAACTGGCCGCCTTCGCCCTGCTGCTGAACCGCTGGACGGGCGCCGACGACCTGGTGGTCGGCACCCCCGTCACCACCCGGGACCGGCCCGAACTGGAGCACCTGCTCGGCTACTTCGTCAACCTGCTGCCGCTGCGGTTGCGGCTGGCGCCCGCACTGAGCTTCCGGGACCTGCTGGAGCACGTCCAGGACGTGGCCTTCGAGGCCTTCGGCTACCTCGACCTGCCCTTCGACCAGATCGTCGACCGGCTGGGCGCCGCCCGCGGCACCCAGCACCCGCCGCTGGTCCAGGTGGTGTTCGGCGCCCACGGCGAGGACCGCACCCCGCTGGCGCTCGGCCCGGCGGCCACCGCCGAGAGAAGGGTGCGCTCCAACGGGACCAGCAAGTTCGACCTCACCTGGTCCGTCTTCGACGGGTCCGACGGCGGGGGCGGGGCCGGCGGCGAACTGCGCGGCGAGGCCGAGTACCGCAGCGAGCTGTTCGACGCCGGGACGGTCCGCCGGCTGGCCGCCGAGTACGACACCCTGCTCACCGCCGCCCTGGACGACCCCGACGCCACCGTGCTGCGGCTGACCGTCCGCACCGCCGACCCGGCCGCCGCCGTGGCCGGGGCCACCGGCACCCCCGGCCACTGCCTGCACCACCTGTTCGAGCGGGCCGCCGACGCCCACCCCGACCGGCCCGCCGTCAGCGACCCCGACCGCACCCTGAGCTACGCCGAGCTGGACCGCCGGGCCAACCGGCTCGCCCACGCCCTGCGGGCCCGCGGCGCCCGCCCCGGGGACCGGATCGGCATGCTGCTGGAGCGCACCGCCGACGTCCTGGTCACCGTCCTCGGCGTGCTCAAGACCGGCGCCGCCTACGTGCCCGTCGACCTGGCCGCCCCGGCCGAACGCGCCGCGCTGGTCTTCGGCGACACCGGCGTCACCCTGGTGGTCACCGACCGTCCGGAGCTGGTGCCCCGAGGCCCCTGGCAGCCCTACGACCTGAGCGCCGAGGCCGCCGACCTGGCCGCCCGGCCGGACACCCGCCCGCCGGCCGCCGGCCGCCCCGACGACCTCGCCTACCTGATCTTCACCTCCGGCTCCACCGGCCGCCCCAAGGGCGTCGCCGTCGCCCACGAGCACGTCAGCCGGCTGATGGCCGACGGCGAGCGGCACTTCGGCTTCGGGCCCCGCGAGACCTGGACGCTCTTCCACAGCTACGCCTTCGACTGGACGGTCTGGGAGATGTGGGGCGCGCTGCTGCACGGCGCCCGCCTGGTCGTCGTCCCGTACGTGACCAGCCGCTCGCCGGAGGAGTTCGCCGAACTGCTGGAGCGTGAGCGCGTCTCCTTCCTCTGCCTCACCCCGTCGGCGCTGCGCCAGCTGGAGCCCGTGCTGCGCCGCAGCCCGCGCGCCCTGCCCGCACTGAAGTGGATCATGCTCGGCGGGGAGGCGCTGGACCCGGCCGTCGTCCAGCGCTGGTTCGAACTCGACCCGCCGCCCCCGGCCCGGCTCTGCAACCTGTACGGCATCACCGAGACCACCGTCCACGTCACCACCCACGACCTGGTGGGCAGCGCCGGCTTCGAACGCAGCCTGATCGGCGCGCCGATGCCGCACCTGAGCGCCCAGGTGCTGGACGACTGGCTGCGGCCCTGCCCGCCCGGCGTGGCCGGCGAGCTGTACATCGGCGGCGGCAGCCTCGCCCACGGCTACTGGGGCCGCCCCGGCCTCACCGCCGGCCGCTTCGTCGCCGACCCGTACGGTCCGCCCGGCGCCCGGCTCTACCGCACCGGCGACGTCGCCCGCCGACTGCCCGGCGGCGGGCTGGAGTACATCGGACGCGCCGACTTCCAGGTCAAGCTGCGCGGCTTCCGGATCGAACTCGGCGAGATCGAGAACGCGCTCGCCGCCCACCCGGACGTCGACGCCTGCGTCGTCACCGTGCACGAGGACCGGCTCGCCGCGTACCTCACCGGGCGCGAGCCCGCCGACGTCCGCGCCTTCCTCGGCCGCTCGCTGCCCCCGTACATGGTCCCGGCGAGCTACACCCTGCTGGAGTCGCTGCCGCTCACCGTCAACGGCAAGGTGGACCGCAAGGCGCTGCCCGCCCCCGGCCAGCGCGACGCCGCCGCCGGCGGCGGCCACACCGAGCCGCGCACCCCGGAGGAGGAGGCCTTCGCGGCCGTCTGGACGGAGGTCCTCGGCGTCGACGGCATCGGCGTCCACGACGACTTCTTCCACCTCGGCGGGGACTCCATCCGGGCCGTCCAGCTGGCCGGCGCCCTGCACGAGCGCGGCTGGGGGGTGAGCCTGCGGGACGTCTTCGACGCCCCCACCGTCGCCGCCCTGCTGCCGCTGGCACGGCCCGTCACCGAGGGCCCGGACGCCCACGAGCCGTTCGCCCTGCTCACCCCGGAGGACCGCGCCGACCTGCCGCCCGGCCTCGCCGACGCCTACCCGATGGTGTCCATGCAGCTCTCCATGGTCTTCCACATGGAGATCGCCGGCGGCACCGACAGCTACCACAACGTCAACTCCTACCGGATCTCCGGCGACCTCGACGAGCGGGCCTTCCGCCGTTCCGTCGCCGAGGCCATGGACCGCCACGCCGTGCTGCGCACCGGCCTCGACCTGTCCGGCTACGGCGAGCCGCTGCAACTCGTCCACGGCCGGCTGCCCGCCCCCGTCGAGTTCGCCGACCTGCGGGGCACGGACGAACCGGGCCAGGACGCGGCGGTCCGCGAGGTGTTCGACACCCACCGCCTGACGCCCTTCGACCTCACCGCCCCGCCGCTGTTCCGGATCACCGTGCAGCGCCTGGCCGAGGACGCCTTCCAGCTCACCGTCTCCGAGCACCACGCGATCCTGGACGGCTGGAGCTTCACCTCGCTGCTCACCGAGATCCTGGAACGCCACACCGCCCTCGCCGCCGACCCGGACAGCGCCCCCACCCCGCCGCCGCGCACCGCCTTCCGCGACTTCGTGGCCGTCGAACGGCGGGCCGCCGGGGACGAACGCTCGCTCGCCTACTGGCGCGAGCGGCTGTCCGGCGCCAGCGGCCAGCTGTTCCCCGGCAGCGAGTCCACCCACGAGGCGCCGCGCACCGTCGAGCGGGTGCTGCCCGAGGCACCCGCCCAGCTGCGGGCGGTCGCCGACGCGCTGGGCGTGCCCGTCAAGTCGGTGGCGCTCGCCGCCCACCTGCGCGCTCTCGCCGAGATGACCGGACGCCGGCGCGTCACCACCGGCCTGGCCGTCAACGGGCGGCTGGAACGCCTCGGCGGCACCGAGGTGTACGGGCTGTTCCTCAACACCGTCCCGGTGAGCCGCGAGCCCACCGACGACCTGCTCGCACTGGTCCGCGAGGTCCACCGGGACGAGCTGGACATGCTGCCGCACCGCCGGGTGCCCTTCGCCCGGCTCGCCCGGCTGATGGCCGACACCGCGCTGGACAGCCAGTTCGGCTACCTGCGCTTCCACGCCCTCGGCCGGCTCAGCTCGGCCCGCATCGTGGACGGCCGGATCGGCACCGAACCGACCCTGCGCCACGAACCCAACAGCTTCGCCTTCGGCGCCTCGGTGATCCAGGACCCGGTCTCGCAGCGGGTGCTGCTCGCCGTGGACCACCAGCGCTCGCTGGTCACCGACACCGCCGCCGAGCGGTTCATCGACACCTACACGGCCGCCCTGCACGCCATGGCCGCCGCCGTCCGAGAGTCCTGAGGAGCAGCCATGACCGATCTCCTGGAGCGCCTGCGCGCCACCGTCGCCGCCCACCCCGGCCGCACCGCCGTCCTCGCCGGCCAGGACCGCCTGGACTTCGCCGAACTCGACCGCCGCACGGCCGCCCTGGCCCGGGCGCTGCGCGCGCTGGGCGTCGGCCGCGGCGACCGGGTCGGCGTCCACCTCGCCCGCACCGCCGACCTGCCGGTCGCCCTGCTCGCCGTCTGGCGGGCCGGCGCCGCCTACGTCCCGCTCGACCCGGCCTACCCCGCCGAGCGGCTCGCCTTCATGGCCGAGGACGCCCGGCTCGCCGCCCTGATCAGCCGCGACGGCCTCGCCGCCGCCCAGGGCGTGCCGGTGCTGCGCCCGGACGCCGCCGCCGACGGGCCGGGGGTACCTCCCGGCCGCCGGGCTGGGGGAGAGCTGCCCGTCGAGGCCCACCCGCTGGACCCGGCGTACGTGATCCACACCTCCGGCTCCACCGGCCGCCCCAAGGGCGTCGAGGTGCCGCGCGGCGCCGTCGCCGCGCTCTTCGCCGGGCTGGAGGCCAGCGGCACCCTGCGCGCCGAGCCCGCCGTGGCGGGCTGGAACGCCAGTGCCTCCTTCGACGCCTCCGTCCCGCAGTGGGCCAGGATCTGCCGCGGCGACACCGTCCTGGTCATCGACGAGGAGCACCGCGCCGACCCGGCCCGGCTGGCCGCCCTGCTGGCCGAGCACGCCGTCACCGACCTCGACCTGACCCCCTCGCACTGGGAGCTGCTGCGCGAGCCGCTGGCCGGCGCCCGGGTGCCGCGGCTGCTGATGGGCGGCGAGCCCGTCCCCGAGCGCACCTGGCGGGAGCTGGCCGACGGCGGCATCGAGGCCGTCAACCTGTACGGGCCCACCGAGTGCACCGTGGAGGCCGTCACCGCGCCGATCAGCGGTCCCGGCCCGCACCTGGGCGAGGCGCTGCCCGGGGTGCGGCTGTACCTGCTGGACGAGAAGCTCGCCCCCGTCCCGGACGGCGTGGCCGGCGAGCTCTACCTGGCCGGGCCCGGCCTCGCCCACGGCTACGTCGGCCGGCCCGGCCTGACCGCCGAGCGCTTCGTCGCCGACCCGTACGCGGCGGGGGAGCGCGCGTACCGCACCGGCGACCAGGCCCGGCGCGGCGAGGACGGCCGGCTGGAGTACGTCGGACGGGTGGACCGGCAGGTCAAGCTGCGCGGCTACCGGATCGAACTCGGCGAAGTGGAACAGGAGTTGGCCCGGCTGGCCGGGGTGGGCTCGGCCGCCGTCACGGTCCACGAGCCCGCGCCCGGGGACCGGCGCCTCGTCGGGTACGTCACCGCCGCCGGTGGCGCCGCACTCTCCGCCGCCGAGCTGACCGAACGGCTGCGGGCCGCCGTGCCCGCCCACCTGGTGCCCTCGGTCATCACCGTGCTGGAGGCCCTGCCGCTCACCCCCAACGGCAAGGTCGACCTGGCGGCCCTGCCCGTTCCCGCCGCACCGAAGGAGCAGGCCCCGGCGAGCGGCGGCGCGCTGCCGGATCAGGTCGCCGAGGTCTGGAGCACCGTGCTCGGCGTGAGCGGCGTCCGGCCCACCGACGACTTCTTCTCGCTCGGCGGCCACTCGCTCGCCGCGCTGCGCGTCGTCCACCTGCTGCGCCGCCGGCTCGGCATCGAACTCCAGCTGCGCCACCTGCTCGACTCGGCCGACCTGGCCGCCTTCACCGCCGCCGTCGAACGGGCCGTCGCGGCCGGCACCGCCGCCCCCCGGCCCGCCCTGACCGCCCGCGCCCGGGTGGCCGGAGCGTGACCACCGCCCTGCGGGCGCGCCCCCGCGTCGAGGGGGACTGGCTGTTCGTCCCCGTGCCCCGGCCCGCCCACGCACCCCGGCCGCACCGCCCGTACCGGCTGTTCTGCTTCCCCCACGCCGGGGGCGACGCCACCGCCTACACCCCGCTCGCCCGCGCCCTCGCCCCGGCCGCCGAGGTCTGGGCGCTGCGCCCGCCCGCCCGCGGCGGCCGGCTCGGCCACCCGATGCCGGCGAGCTTCGACCTGCTGGTCGACGCCGTCGTGGAGGCCCTCACCCCGCACCTGACCGGGCGGTTCGGCTTCTACGGGCAGAGCTTCGGCGCGCTGCTCGGCTACGAGGTCGCCCGGGCGCTGCCCGCCGGGCTGCGGCCCGAACTGGTCGTCGCGGCCTCCGCCTCGCCGCCCGCCGTCTGGTCCGGGGCGGACCGCCCCCGGTACACCGCCGACGAACTGCTCCGGCTGGCCGGGATGGGCGAACTCGTCGAGGGCGAGGCCGAACTGAAGGAACACGCGCTCCGCGCAATCCGCACCGACCTGGACGTGGTCGCCACCTACCGGCCCCGGCCGCACCCGCCGATCGGCTCCGACCTGCACACCGTCGTCGGCGTCGAGGACCCGCTGCTCACCCTCGGCGGACTCGACGGCTGGGCGTCCCACACCCGCGGCGCCCACGGCCACCACGTCGTCCCCGGCGGCCACCTGCTCGCCACCGTCGACGGGCCCGGCCCGGTCGACCTGCTGACCTCCCTCATCACGCGGCCGCGCGCCGCCCACCAGTCCACGACGGAGTGACCATGCTGACCACCACCGCGGTCGACCTCACCGACCCGGACCTCTGGGCCCGACCCGACACCGCCGCGCTGGTCGCGGAGCTGCGCCGGGAGGCCGCCGTCCACCGCACCGACACCGCCGACGACGGGCCGGTCTGGTCGGTGCTCTCCTACCGCCACTCCGCCGAAGTGCTGCGCAACGCCGCCGTGTACAGCTCCGAACAGGGCTCGTTGCTCGGCGCCGGCGCGGGCAACGTCCCGGTCGGCTCCGGCCGGATGATGGCCCTCACCGACCCGCCCCGGCACCGCGAACTCCGGGCCCCCGCCAACCCGTTCTTCTCACCCGGAGCCGTCCGCGGCGCCTCCCGGGGCATCGCCGAACTCGCCGCCTCGATCGTCGACCGCGCCGTCGAACACGGCGAGGTGGACCTCGTCGACGCCGTCTCCGCGCTGCCGCTGTCCGTCATGTGCGACCTGCTGGACGTCCCGGAGGCGGACCGCGAGATGGTCGAACGGGTCTGCGACGTCGCCTTCCTCGGCCGCACCCCCGAGGAGCGCCGGGCCGGGCACCAGCAGCTCATCCCGTACCTGCTGCACCAGGTGATGCTGCGGCGCACCGACCCGCGCGACGACCTGATCTCCATGATGGCCTCCTACCGGGTCGGCGGGAAGCTGCTGCCGGTCGAGGACGTCGTCCTCAACCTGGACAACATCGTGGTCGGCGGCGTCCAGACCGTCCGCCACACCGCCGCCATGGGACTGTACACCCTGGTCCAACGCCCGGAACTCTGGCGGCAGTTGCAGCGCGGCGAGGTCGGCATGGACTCGGCGCTGGACGAACTCCTGCGCTGGACCTCGGTCGGACTGCACACCCTGCGCACCGCCGGGCGGGACACCGAACTCGACGGCCGCACCATCCGGCGCGGCGATCGGGTCGCCGTCTGGGTGTGGTCCGCCAACCGGGACCCGGAGGCCTTCGAACGGCCCGAGGAGATCCTGCTCGACCGCGCCCCCAACAAGCACCTCGCCCTCGGCCTCGGCGCCCACTACTGCGTCGGCGCGCCCCTGGCCAAGGCCGAACTCGGCGGGCTGTTCACGGCGATGCTGGAGCGCGTCGCGGAGATCGAGCCGACCGGGCCGGTCACCCACAACCGCTCCATCATCAACTTCGGCCTGGACCGCTTCCCGGTCCGCCTCATCCCGCGCTGAGCCGCCCCGCGCCGAGCCGCTCCGCCCCACCCCGCGCCGAGTCGTTCCGCCCCACCCCGCGCCGAGCCCGCTCCGGCGCGAAGTCCAACTGCCGCGTTCCTGCCTCGACTCCTGCCGTTCCGCCACCCGGCCCGACCCTACCTTCGAAGCAACACGAGGAACCCGAGGAACCCGAGGAGAACGCCATGAGCAACCCGTTCGAGGACGACAACGCCGGCTACCTGGTGCTGGCCAACGACGAGAACCAGCACTCCCTGTGGCCGGTCTGGATCGACGTGCCGGCCGGCTGGACCACCGTCCACGGCGAGGACACCCGCCAGGGCTGCCTCGACTACATCGAGGCCAACTGGACCGACATCAGGCCCGCCAGCCTGGTCGCCGCCCTCGCGGACCGGTGACCGCCGCCATGCCGACCTGGGAACTGAACCCCGGCCGCCCGGCCCTCGCCCACGCGCCGCGCACCGCGGACATGGGCGAGGCCTGCGAGTGGCTGCGCGAGAACGAGAGCGCGCTCACCGAAGCCCTGCACCGGTACGGCACCGTCTTCCTGCGCGGCCTGCCGGTCGCCGGCACCGAGGACGTCGCGGCCGTGCGCGACGTCCTCATCCCCGAGCGCACCCCCTACCGGGAGAAGGCCACCCCGCGCAGCGACTACGGCAACGGCGTCTACTCGTCCACCGACCTGCCTCCGGTCCAGCCGATCCGGATGCACAACGAGAACAGCTACACCCTGACCTTCCCCGGCCGGCTGCTCTTCGCCTGCCTGACCGCCCCCGACGAGGGCGGGGCCACCCCCACCGCCGACTGCCGCCAGGTGCTCGACCTGCTTCCCGGGCACCTGGTCGAGCGGATGCGGACCAACGGCTGGACACTCACCCGCAACTACTCGGACTACATCTCGCTCGGCTGGCGCACCGCCTTCGCCACCGAGGACCGCTCCGAGGTCGAGACCTACTGCAAGGACAACGGCATCACCTGGGAATGGCTGGCGGACGGCAACCTGCGCACCACCCAGCTGCGCCCCGGCACCATCCGCCACCCGCGCACCGGCGAGCAGGTCTGGTTCAACCACCTCGCCTTCTGGAACGCGTGGTCGCTCGACCCGGACATCCGGGAGGCGATGACCGAGGAGTTCGGGCCGGACGGACTGCCGTTCGACACCGGCTTCGGCGACGGCGGGCCGCTGGAGCGCGCCGACGTCGACGCCCTCAACGAGGCCTACCACGCCGCCACCGTGCGGGAACGCTGGCAGGTCGGCGACGTGATGCTGGTCGACAACGTGCTCTGCGCCCACGGCCGGGACCCGTACCGGGGCGGGCGCAAGATCGCCGTCGCGATGGGGCAGCCCCTGGAACTCCGGGACTGCCGGCCCACCGCGGGGCTCACCGTCTGACCGCCGTCCGTCCCCTCGACCAGCCCGTGCCGTCAGTAGACCCGAGTAGAGGAAGCACCGTGATCCCGGTTTCGTACGCCCAACAGCGGCTCTGGCTGATCGACCAGATCGAGGGTCCGACCGCGCTGTACAACCTGCCGTTCGCCCTGCGCCTGCGCGGCGCGCTCGACACCGCCGCGCTGCGCGCCGCGACGGCGGACGTGGTCGCCCGTCACGAGGCCCTGCGTACGGTCTTCCCGGTGGCCGGGGGCGTCCCGGTGCAGCGGATCCTCCCCGCCGAGGAGGCGCGACCGCGCTTCCTGGCCGAGGACTGCGCGCCGGACGACTACCCGGCCCGCCGGGACGCCGCCGCCGCCGAGACCTTCGACCTGAGCTGCGAACTGCCCATCCGGGTCACGGTGTTCACCCTCTCGCCGACCGAGCACGTCCTGCTCGTGGTGCTCCACCACATCGCCGCCGACGGCTGGTCGCTCGGCCCGCTGCTGCGCGACCTCGCCACCGCCTACCGGGCCCGGCTCACCGGCCGCGCCCCCGACTGGGAGCCGCTGCCGATCCAGTACGCCGACTACGCGCTCTGGCAGCGCGACCTGCTCGGCGACGAACACGACCCCGACAGCCTGCTCGCCCGCCAACTCGACCACTGGCGCACCGCGTTGTCCGGACTCCCGGAAGAACTGGAGCTGCCGACCGACCGCCCCCGACCGCCCGCGCCCACCGGCGCCGCCGACTCCGTCGACCTCGCCTGGGACGCCGGCCTGCACACCGCCCTGCTCGACCTCGCCCACACCCACCGCACCACCCTGTTCACCGTCCTCCAGGCCGGCCTGGCCGCCCTGTTCACCCGGCTCGGCGCCGGCACCGACATCCCGCTCGGCACCGGCCTCGCCGGGCGCTCCGACGAGGCCCTGGACGACCTGGTCGGCTTCTTCGTGAACTCCCTGGTCCTGAGGGCGGACACGTCCGGCGACCCCGGCTTCGCCGAACTGCTCGGAAGGGTCCGGGAAGCCCAGCTCGACGCCTTCGCCCACCAGGAACTCCCCTTCGAGCGCCTCGTCGAGGAACTCAACCCGCCGCGCGCCCTCGGCCGGCACCCGCTGTTCCAGACCCTGCTGGTGCTCCAGAACCACGGCCAGGACGCCCGACTCGACCTGCCCGGGCTGGAGTCCGCCCCCGAACCGATCGGCCTGCGGGTCGCCAAGTTCGACCTCAACATCGGCATCGCCGAGGAGCACGGACCCGACGGCGCCCCCGCCGGGCTCACCGGCTCCATCGAATACGCCGCCGACCTCTACGACCGCACCACCGTCACCGCCCTGGCCGAGCGGCTCGGCCGCCTCCTGGCCGGCGCCGCCGCCGACCCGCACGCCCCGATCACCACCCTCGACCTGCTCGCCCCCGAGGAGCGCACCCGCGTCCTCACCGAGTGGAACGCCACCGACGCCCCCCGGTGGACCGGCACCCTCGCCGAGTCCTTCGAGCGCCAGGCCGACCGCACCCCGCACGCCACCGCCCTCGCCCACGACGGAGGCACCCTCAGCTACGCCGAACTGGACACCCGCGCCAACCGCCTCGCCCACCACCTGACCGCCCTCGGCATCGGCCCCGAGACCCCCGTCGCGATGCTGATGGAACGCTCCGCCGACGTCGTCGTCGCCACCCTGGCCGTCCTCAAGGCCGGCGGCTGCTACGTCCCGATGCACCCCGGCCTGCCGCCCGAGCGGATGGCCGACGTGCTCGCCGACACCGGCGCCCCCGTGCTGCTCACCGACCGCCCCGACCCCGGCTTCCCGCACACCGCCGCCGTGGTCCGCCCCGGCGACGAGGCCGGCGCCCCCGACCACCGCCCGGCCCTGCCCGCCCACCCGGACCAGCTCGCCTACGCGATGTTCACCTCCGGCTCGACCGGCCGCCCCAAGGGCGTCGCGGTGCGCCACCGCGACGTCCTCGACCTCGCCGCCGACCGGCGCTGGCAGGACGGCCGCCACCAGCGCGTCCTGCTGCACTCCCCGCACGCCTTCGACGCCGCCACGTACGAGATCTGGACGCCCCTGCTGGCCGGCGGCACCGTCGTGGTCGCCCCGCCCGGCGCGCTCGACGCCGCCGCCCTGCGCGCCGTCACCACCCGCCACGACGTCACCGCCGTCTTCCTCACCAAGGCCCTGTTCGACCTCGTCGCCGAGCAGGCCCCGGAGACCTTCGCCGCCCTGCGCGTCGTGTGCACCGGCGGCGAGGCCGCCTCCGGCGCGCTGATGCGCCGCGTCCTGGACAGCTGCCCCGACCTGCTGCTCGCCCACGTCTACGGGCCCACCGAGACCACCACCTTCGCCACCCACCACCCGCTCACCCCCGCCGACCTGGACGGCCCCCGGCCGCCGATCGGCGGCCCGCTGGACAACATGCGCTGCTACGTCCTGGACGCCCGGCTGCGCCCCGTCCCGCCCGGCGTCCCCGGCGAGCTGTACCTGGCCGGCGCCGGCCTGGCCCGCGGCTACCTGGGCCGGCCCGCCCTGACCGCCGAACGCTTCGTCGCCTGCCCGTACCTGACGGGGGATGGGCCCCTCCTGCCCGATGGCGGGCAAGGAGGGCGCATGTACCGCACCGGCGACCTCGTCCGGCAGCGCGCCGACGGCGCCGTGGAGTTCCTCGGCCGCATCGACGGCCAGATCAAGCTGCGCGGCTTCCGGATCGAGCTCGGCGAGATCGAGGCCGCCCTCTCCCGCCACCCCGCCGTCCGCCAGATCATCGTGATCGCCCGCGAGGACCGCCCCGGCGACCTGCGACTCGTCGCCTACTGCACCGCCGACGCCACCCTCACCCCGGCCGAACTGCGCGCCTTCGCCGGCACCGCGCTGCCCGGCTACATGGTCCCCGCCGCCGTCGTCCTGCTGGACGCCCTGCCGCTGAACGCCAACGGCAAGGTCGACCGCCGCGCCCTGCCCGCCCCCGACCTCACCGCCGACGACACCGGGCGCGCCCCCCGCGACGAACGCGAACGGGTGCTCTGCGCCCTCTTCGGCGAACTCCTCGGCATCGACGACATCACCATCGACGACGACTTCTTCGCCCTCGGCGGACACTCCCTGCTCGCCACCCGCCTGGTCGGCCGGGCCCGCGCCGAACTCGGCGTCGAACTCGCCATCGGCGACCTCTTCCAGGCACCCACCGTCGCCGGACTGGCCGAGCGGCTGTCCGACAGCCCGGCCGCCGCCGCCCGCCCGGCGCTGCGCCCCGCCCCCCGGCCCGAGCGGGTGCCGCTCTCCTTCGCCCAGCGCCGCCTCTGGTTCCTCGCCCAGGCCGAGGGCCCCGCCGCCACCTACAACATCACCCTCGCCCTGCGGCTGCGCGGCCCGCTCGACCCCGCCGCCCTGGCGGACGCCCTCGACGACACCGTCCGGCGGCACGAGACCCTGCGCACCGTCTTCGCCGAGCACGACGGAACCCCGTACCAGCGGGTCCTGGACGGCCCGGACGGCCCGCTGCTCACCACCACCGACCGCCCGGTGGACGAACTCGCCCGCCACCGCTTCGACCTGGCCGCCGAGCTGCCGGTGCACGCCTACCTGCGGCCCGAGGGCCCGGACGAGCACGTCCTGGTCCTGGTGCTGCACCACATCGCCGGGGACGGCGCCTCGCTCGGCCCGCTCTACCGGGACCTCACCGACGCCTACCGGGCCCGCCGGGCCGGCGACGCCCCCGACTGGGAGCCGCTGCCCGTCCAGTACGCCGACCACGCCCTGTGGCAGCACGCCCTGCTCGGCGACGAGGACGACCCGGACAGCCCGGCCGCCCGCCAACTCGCCCACTGGCGCGAGGCGCTGGCCGGCCTGCCGGAGGAGCTGCCGCTGCCCGCGGACCGCCCCCGGCCGCCGGTCGCCAGCCACCGCGGCGCCGTCGTCCCGCTGGAGCTCGACGCGGACCTGCACGCCCGGCTCGCCGACCTCGCCGCCGAGCACGGCGCGACCCTCTTCATGGTCCTCCAGGCCGCCTACGCCACCCTGCTGCACCGCTTCGGCGCCGGCACCGACCTGCCGATCGGCACCCCGGTGGCCGGGCGCCTCGACGAGGCCGTCACCGACCTGGTCGGCTACTTCGCCAACACCCTGGTCCTGCGCACCGACCTCTCCGGCCGGCCGAGCTTCGCCGAACTGCTGCGCCGGGTCCGGGAGACCGACCTCGCCGCGTACGAGCACCAGGACACGCCGTTCGAGCGCCTGGTCGAGGAGTTCAACCCGGTCCGGTCGCTGGCCCGCCACCCGCTCTTCCAGGTGATGCTGACCTTCGCCGCCGCCGCCGAGGGCGGCCCCGCCTTCCCCGGCGTGACGGCGGAGGAGGAGCCGGTGGAGTATGGCACCGCCAAGTTCGACCTCAAGCTCGCGCTGACCGAGCGCCACCGCGCCGACGGCACCCCGGCCGGGCTCGCGGGCGGGCTGGAGTACGCCACCGACCTGTTCGACCGGGAGACCGCCCAGCGGCTGGCCGACGTGCTGGCCCTGATCCTGCGGCAGGTCGCCGCCGACCCGGACCTCGGCGTCGCGGCGGCCGGGGTGCCGGCCGAAGGCGCGCCGGCCGAGTCGCTGCTCGCCGTGCCGTTGGCTTCGGAGGTGCCGCTGGTTCCGGCGGTGTTCGAGGAGCGGGCCGTGGCCACTCCCGAGGCGGTGGCGCTGGTGTGCGGGGAGGA
>NZ_JBHUAF010000073.1:0-28749 GCF_042789895.1 Kitasatospora sp. NPDC056783 | reverse complement strand
CCTCCCACCGCTTTCCGGTGGGAGGCCGGTCGCCCGCCCGGCGGCGCTACGGCCAGACCAGGCAGTACAGCTGGTGGCCGGCCTCGTGCAGCCGGTTGGCGAAGTCCTGCCACTCGTGCAGCATGCTGTAGATCACGAACGCGTCCCGCGGGCCGCGCCGGTCCGGGACGGTGGACCAGATGAAGGCGGCGGCGCCCAGCTCGGTCTCGTCGGCCTTGCGCAGCGGCTCGACGACGTTGTGGGGGAGCTGGACGACGGCGTAGTCGGGGTGCAGCACGACCAGTTCCAGCGGCGGCACCTGGTGCAGCGGGACGCCCTGGATGCCGGTGAGCACCATGGCGCTCATGGTCTCCGGCTTGATCTTGGTGGAGAGGTGGCCGGTGGGGGAGCCGCTGGTCTCCATCAGATCGCCGAGCCGCCCCAACGCGCCGAGTTCGCCGGCCTCCAGGCCGAGCCCGCCCGGGCCGAGGGCGGTGGGGACCCTGGCGGCGGTGGCGCGGTCGGGGGCTCCGAAGTACTTGTACGTCACCCCCACGCGTCCCTCACCCCGCCTCTCACCGCCGCGCCGACCACGACCCGTACCCGCTCCCGTTCCCCCGCGTGGGGCCTCGGCGGGTCGGCGGGAGCCCCCCGCGGCCTCGTCGTAGCCGTCCTGCGCCTCGGACACTCGGACCATCCTCACCGGAATTCGCCGGAATCGACAGACCCCCGCACGCCCGGCGTCCCACCGGCCGTGCTCCTTACCCGTCATGCGCCGCCGTACCCACTCGCGGTACGCGGCAGTCCTCTCCACACCCCTGCACACAAACCGGAACGCCTGTGCACGCTGTGTACACAGTCTGACTGGTCCCCGGTCCGGTGCAGTCAGCGGCCCCCGCTGTACGGACCACCGTACAGACAACGGTGCCCGGATCATCGTTCCAGATGATCGGGTCGGACATGCAGAGTGCGAGGACACGATTTGAGACCATGTCTTTTGTGAGCTACCCCTACGAAGCCCCCCAGTCCCAGTCGCTGTTCGACCGCGCCTCCGTGGTGACGCCCGGCGGCGTGAACTCCCCGGTGCGCGCCTTCCGCGCGGTCGGCGGCACGCCGCGCTTCATGGTGTCCGGCAGCGGTCCCTACCTCACCGACGCCGACGGCCGCGAGTACGTCGACCTGGTGTGCTCGTGGGGTCCGATGATCCTCGGCCACGCGCACCCCGCGGTCCTCGACGCCGTCCAGCGGGCCGTCTCCCACGGCACCTCCTTCGGCACCCCCGGTCAGGGCGAGGTCGAGCTGGCCGAGGAGATCGTCTCCCGGGTCTCCCCGGTCGAGCAGGTCCGCCTGGTCTCCTCCGGCACCGAGGCCACCATGTCCGCGATCCGGCTGGCCCGCGGCTTCACCGGCCGGGCCAAGGTGGTGAAGTTCGCCGGCTGCTACCACGGCCACGTGGACGCCCTGCTGGCCGCCGCCGGTTCCGGCGTGGCCACCTTCGGCCTGCCGGACACCCCGGGCGTCACCGGCGCCCAGGCCGGCGACACCATCGTGCTGCCGTACAACGACCTGGCCGCCGTCGAACAGGCCTTCGCCGCCCACCCGGGCGAGATCGCCTGCGTGATCACCGAGGCCTCGCCCGGCAACATGGGCGTCGTCCCGCCGCTGCCCGGCTTCAACGGCGGCCTGGCCCGGCTCTGCCGGGAGAACGGCGCGCTGTTCATCTCCGACGAGGTGATGACCGGCTTCCGCGTCTCCAAGGCCGGCTGGTACGGCCTGGAGGCGGCGAACGAGGGCTGGGCGCCGGACCTGCTGACCTTCGGCAAGGTCATGGGCGGTGGCTTCCCGGCCGCGGCCTTCGGCGGCCGCGCCGACGTGATGGGCCACCTGGCCCCGGCCGGCCCGGTCTACCAGGCCGGCACCCTGTCCGGGAACCCGATCGCCACCGCGGCCGGCCTGGCCCAGCTGCGCGGCTGCACCGACGAGGTGTACGCGACGGTGGACAAGGTCGCCGCCGAGGTCTCCGGCCTGGTCGCCGACGCGCTCACCAAGGAGGGCGTGGCGCACCGGCTCCAGACCGCCGGGAACATGTTCTCGGTGTTCTTCACCGAGGCCCCGGTCACGAACTACGACGAGGCCAGGACCCAGGAGGCGTACCGTTTCACCGCCTTCTTCCACGCGATGCTGGCCGAGGGCGTCTACCTGCCGCCGTCCGCCTTCGAGTCCTGGTTCGTCTCGGCGTCCCACGACGAGCGGGCGATCGAGCGGATCGCCGCCGCCCTGCCGGCCGCCGCGCGCGCCGCTGCCGCCGCCACGGCCTGACCCGGTCCGTACCGGCCCGGAACCCGATTCCCAGGAGTAGTCGAGAAGTGAGCGCCAAAGAGATCACCGTCGTCCACGTGATGCGGCACGGCGAGGTGCACAACCCGGAGGGCGTCCTGTACGGGCGCCTGCCGGACTACCACCTGTCCGAGCTGGGCCGGAAGATGGCCGAGCGGGTCGCCGAGGACCTGGCCGACCGGGACGTCACCCACGTGGTGGCCTCCCCGCTGGAGCGGGCGCAGGAGACCGCCGCGCCGATCGCCGAGGCGCACGGCCTGGACGTCGCGGTGGACGAGCGGCTGATCGAGGCGGAGAACGTCTTCGAGGGCAAGACCTTCGGCGTCGGCGACGGTTCGCTGAGGAACCCGGGCTACTGGAAGTACCTCACCAACCCGTTCAAGCCCTCCTGGGGCGAGCCGTACCTCGACCAGGTGGTGCGGATGATGGGCGCGCTCGGCGCCGCCCGGGACGCCGCGCGCGGGCACGAGGCGGTCTGCGTCAGCCACCAGCTGCCGATCTGGATCCTCCGCTCCTTCGTGGAGCGCCGCCGGCTGTGGCACGACCCGCGGAACCGGCAGTGCTCGCTGGCCTCGCTGACCAGCTTCACCTTCGAGGGCGACAAGATCGTCTCGGTCGGCTACCGCGAGCCGGCCCGCGACCTGCTGCCCGCCCACCTGGTGGGCAAGGGCCGCAAGGGCGACAAGCCGGTGGGCAAGAGCTTCGGCGCGTAGCCGCGGCCCGGGGCGCGCAAACGGTGGAACACCGCCCGCGCGCGCCCCGGAGCACCCGCGCGCACGTCGCGTAAGCGGTGCGTAAGTATGACTTCGGGTCACCTGGCGAGCGCCGGGTGACCCGATTTCGTCGCAGGTCAGAGGGGGTGCGACGCGCAAGGCAGGACCCCGGCGAGCCCGCCCGGAACTCCATGCGAAACTTTTCACATGTCTGCCATGACGCGCCCCCGTCCCCGTGTCGCCGCAGCAGCCGCCGCCACCGTCGCCGCCGCTGCGCTCGCCCTCACCGGCTGCTCCTCCTCGGGCTCGTCGAGCGGCGAGGGCCAGGTCGGCTTCGTCACGGTCAAGGGCACCAACCTGTCGAAGGCGCAGCCCGGCGAGCGCGGGGACGCGCCGGACATCACCGGGGACACCCTGGAGGGCACCCCGGCCAAGCTGTCCGACTACCGGGGCAAGGTCGTCGTGCTGAACGTCTGGGGCTCCTGGTGCGGCCCGTGCCGCGCCGAGGCCAAGAGCCTGCAGACCGTCTCGGAGAAGTACAAGGACCAGGGCGTCCAGTTCCTCGGCATCAACACCCGGGACACCGAGAAGCAGAACGCCGTCCGCTTCGAGCAGGAGCAGGGCGTCACCTACCCGAGCATCTTCGACCCGGCGGGCACCCAGCTGCTCAAGTTCGCCAAGGGCAGCCTCAATCCGCAGTCCATCCCGACCACCCTGATCGTCGACCGGGACGGCAAGCTGGCCGCCCGCGCCGTCGGCGGCACCACCGAGGAGGCGCTGGAGTCGATCCTCCAGCCGGTGGTCGCGGAGCAGAAGAAGTGAGTCTGCCACTCCCGGATCCGGCCGTGCTCCAGCTCGCCGACACCACCTCGACCGTCCAGAGCGGCGCGCTGCTGGCCGCCGCCCCGGTCGCCCTGGTGGCCGGGCTGGCGTCGTTCTTCTCGCCGTGCGTGCTGCCGCTGGTCCCCGGCTACCTCTCGTACGTGACGGGCTTCTCCGCCGCCGACCTCGCGGACGCCCGCGGCTCGCGGCGCGGCCGGATGCTGCTCGGCGTGCTGCTGTTCATCCTCGGCTTCACCGCGGTGTTCGTCTCCACCGGCGCCCTGTTCGGCTACTTCGGCCAGGAGCTCCAGGACTACAAGCGGATCATCAGCATCGTGCTGGGCTCGCTCACCGTGGTGATGGGCCTGGCGTTCATGGGACTGGTACCCGGACTGAGCATGCGCGAGGTCCGCTCGCACCGCCGCCCGGCGGTCGGCCTGCTGGGCGCCCCGATGCTCGGGGTGGTCTTCGGGGTCGGCTGGACCCCGTGCATGGGCCCGACCCTGACCGCCGTGCAGAACCTGGCCCTCAACCAGGCCGACGCCCAGCGCGGCGCGCTGCTGACCACCTTCTACTGCCTGGGCCTCGGCGTACCGTTCATCCTGGCCGCCGTGGCCTTCCGCCGGGCGCTGGGCGCCTTCGGCTGGGTCAAGCGGCACTACCCGCTCGTCATGCGGATCGGCGGCGGCATGCTCGTCGTGGTCGGCCTGCTGCTCGTCACCGGGATCTGGGACTCGATGATGAGCCAGCTCCAGTCCTGGACCGCCGACTTCCAGATCGGAATCTGACCGTGAGCAAGACCGCGACCGAGACCGAGCAGGCCCCGACGCCGGAGGACGCCGCCGCCGAGCGGCTCAGCACCGCGCCGGTCGAGTCCGACGGACCGACCGGCATAGGCGCGCTCGGCTGGGCCCGCTGGATGTGGCGTCAGCTGACCTCGATGCGGGTCGCGCTGATCCTGCTGTTCCTGCTGTCGCTGGCCGCCATCCCCGGGTCGCTGATCCCGCAGAACGGTCAGAACCAGTTCAAGGTGCAGACCTGGAAGGCGCAGCACACCACCGTCGCGCCGATCTACGAGAAGCTCCAGCTGTTCGACGTCTACAGCTCGGTCTGGTTCTCCGCGATCTACATCCTGCTGTTCGTCTCGCTGGCCGGCTGCATCATCCCGCGCACCTGGCAGTTCGTCGGCGTGCTGCGCTCCCAGCCGCCGGCCGCCCCGCGCGTCCTGACCCGGATGCCGGTGCACGCGGTCTGGCGCACCGAGGCGGACGCCGACCAGGTGAACGCCGCCGCCCACCGGCTGCTGCGCAAGCGCGGCTTCCGCGCCCACCTCTCCGGCGGCGCGGTGTCCGCGGAGAAGGGCTACCTGCGCGAGGTCGGCAACCTGCTGTTCCACCTGTCGCTGTTCGCGCTGCTCGGCGGCTTCGCCTGGTCCAGCCTGGCCGCCGGCACCGGCGGCAAGCTGATGGTCTCGGGCGAGGGCTACTCCAACACCATCACCCAGCTCGACGACTTCACCGGCACCCGGTTCTACGGCAGCCAGGACCTCGACCCCTTCTACCTGAAACTGGACGGCTTCACCTCGAAGTTCCAGGACAAGGGCGACCAGATCGGGGCCGCCCGGCAGTTCACCGCGAACGTCGAGTACTACGAGGGCGGCGACGAGTCGAAGCTGAGGAAGTCGACGATCGAGGTCAACCACCCGCTGGAGGTCGGCGGCAGCAAGGTCTACCTGATCGGCCACGGCTACGCCCCGGTGGTCACCGTCAAGAACGGCAAGGGCGAGGTCGTCTACCGGGGCGCCGTCCCGTTCCTGCCGCAGGACGGCAACCTGACCTCCACCGGTGTCGTCAAGGTCTCCGACTACGGTGACGGCCCCGACGGCAACAGGACCCAGCTGGGCTTCTCCGGCTTCTTCCTGCCGACCGCCCCGCTGAGCTTCGAGGGCACCGGCCCGGTCTCGCTGTTCCCCGGCGACGCCGCCCCCGAGCTGGTGCTGAACGCCTTCGCGGGCGACCTCGGCACCGACTCGGGCCTGCCGCAGAACGTCTACCAGCTCAACACCCGCAAGCTGACCCAGCTGACCCAGGACGGCCGGCCGGCCAAGGCCCGGCTCAAGCCCGGTGAGGGCTGGACCCTGCCCGACGGCTACGGCACCGTCACCTTCGAGGGCTACAAGCAGTGGGCCAGCTTCAACATCACACACCGCCCCGGCAACGAGATCGCCCTGGCCGGCGCCGTGCTGGCGATCCTCGGACTGATCGGCTCGCTGTTCATCCAGCGCCGCCGGATCTGGGTGCGAGCGGTCGCCCTGCCGGGCGGCGGCACCCAGGTGGAGCTGGCCGGCCTGGCCCGCAGTGAGTCGGCGAAGATCGCCGAGGAACTGGCGGAGCTCGCGGTGGACCTCCAGGACGACGCCCCGGCCTCCGAGGAGGACGAGGGCGAGGACGGCGCCGAGGAAGCCGGCGCCGAGCCCGACGCAGTACCCGCCACCGCCGAGGCCGAGGCCTCAGCCCCCGCAGTCCCTGCCGACCAGAACTCCAAGGAGTAGACGGTGCAACTCGCCTCGGCGGTCGACCCACAGCTGGCCGACCTCTCCAACAATCTGATCCGTTCGGCGATGGTGGTCTACACCCTCGCCATGTTCGCCCACATGATCGAGTGGACCTTCGGCAGCAGGGGCGCGGTCGCCGTCCGCTCGAAGGAGCAGTCGGGCAACCTGGGCGAGACCGTCGCGGCGGCGCCGAAGGGCGCGAAGAAGGTCACCGTCACCGTGGCGGGGGCCGGCGGCGGCACCACCACGCTCACCCGAACCGCGGTCGCGGGCGAGGGCGCGACGGTGGTCACCAGCGGGCGCGGCGCCGAGGAGGAGGACGGTCCGGGCGCGGCCGGCACCGATGTGAAGGCCGACCTGGCCGGACGGATCGCCGTCTCGCTCACCGTGCTCGCCGCGCTGCTGCACGTGGGCGGGATCGTCACCCGCGGCCTGTCGGTGTCCCGCTGGCCGTGGGGCAACATGTACGAGTTCTCCTGCGCCTTCGGCTTCGCCATGACGGCGGCGTACCTGGTGCTGCTGGCCACCAGGAAGAAGGTCCGCTGGCTCGGCCTGCCGGTCGTGCTCGCGGTGCTGCTGACCCTCGGCATCGCCACCACGGTGCTGTACACCGACTCCGAGCAGCTCGTCCCGGCGCTGCACTCGCCGTGGCTGGCGATCCACGTCTCCACCGCGATCTTCTGCGGCGGCGCCTTCTACGCGGCGTTCATCGCCACGCTGCTGTACCTCGGCAAGGACTCCTTCGAGAAGCGCGTCGCGGCCGGCCTGACCACCGGCCCGCTGAAGACCTCGGCCTCGCTCTGGCGCCGCCTGCCCGCCGCGTCGACCTTCGACAAGCTGTCCTACCGGATCAACGCCCTGGTCTTCCCGCTGTGGACGTTCACCATCATCGCGGGCGCGATCTGGGCCGAGGCGGCCTGGGGCAAGTACTGGGAGTGGGACCCGAAGGAGACCTGGTCGTTCATCACCTGGGTCGCCTACGCCTGCTACCTGCACGCCCGCGCGACGGCCGGCTGGAAGGGGCGCAAGGCCGCCTACCTGGCGCTGGCGGCGTTCGCCTGCTGGCTCTTCAACTACTACGGCGTGAACATCTTCGTCACCGGAAAGCACTCCTACGCGGGGATCTGACCGGGGCACACGATCACCCACCGGCCCGGCTCTCTCCCACAGGTAGCCGGGCCGAGGTGCGACAGGGGTAGTGCGCGCCGGCCGCCGGCCGGCGCGAGAGGGATCTGAGGAGGAAATCGCGCGATGGAGTGCGACGAGGTCATGCTGACCGTCCGAATCACCGCCGCCGAGCGCATGCTGCTCCGCCGGCTCGCCCAGGGACACCGGAGCGACGTGTCCGAGGTGGTGTCCGACGCCTTGCTGGACATCATCCCGACGCTCAGCGCGCCGGGGGACGCCTACCGGTTGCTGGGGGCGCTGGCGGTGCCCGCGCCGTGCGCCCTGACGGTCTGGCTGCCGACCCCGCTGGCCGACCTGCTGGTGCCCGGCGCGGCCCGGATCGCCCAGATCACCGACGTCCGGATCGAGTCGGCCAGTGCCGCCCTGGGCGCGGCGCTGCGGCTCTGGCTGGCCCAGGACGAGGTCCGGCTGGCGACCAACCTGAGCGTGATGCACGCGGGCCGGCCGGCCGCCCTGATGGCCGCCTGACCGGGTCGGGCCCTCCCTGCCGGACCCCGCCGGGCGCGATCCGGCGGGGAGGGCTCAGGACGCGGCCTAGCTGGCCAGCGGCAGCCGGCTGGCGCCGAGGCCCGGCGCGGCGGTGCGGCCGTCGTAGGCGTCCCGCCGGTCCGGTGCGGCCTGGCTCTCGGCCGGCCCGTCCACCGGTGCGGTGAGCATCCGGCACTCGGCCGCCGTCCGCCCGTCCTGGACCAACCGGACCAGCACCGGCAGCCGTCCGCCCGCCGCGCCCGGCCCTGCGGCCGGTTCGGGGACGGCCCGGACGAAGCAGGGCCGGTCCAGCTCGATGTAGCGGTCGAAGGAGGTCACCAGTTCGACCGGCACCACGGGTTCGGGGTGGCGCAGCCGCTGGGCGGCCTGCCGGGCGGCCTCCAGCACGAGCATCGCGGGCACGTGGTCGAGCTCGTGGTCGAACAGCACCGGATGGGTGGCGTCGGCGCGCAGCAGCCAGGTGTCCGGCGCCAGGGTCGGGCTGAGCACCACGTCCGCGGGCTGCGCCCGGCCGACCAGCTCGGGCGCGGCGGGCGCCGGCGGCCGGGGTGTGACGGTGCGTCGCGCCGGGCCGCGCAGCCGGGCGTACGAGGAGGGGGAGATCACCCGCAGCTGGCCGGTGCCGTGGCCGATCGGCGCGCCGTCCCGGGTGACCTCGACGCGCACCCGCAGCGAGGACAGCCGGCAGCCCCGCATCCGGACGTCCTCGCAGTCGACGGCCAGCATCAGCGAGGCGGGGCCGGCGGTGACGGCCAGGCCCGGCAGCCCGGGCTCGCCGAGCGCGTAGGAGAGGTCCTCCATGGCGAAGTGGTGGCCGCGGGGCACCCCGAACCCGGCGTGGCCGATCAGCAGCCCGGCCTGCCGGATGGTCTCCGCCATCAGCACCGGGTCGTGGTAGCGGTCCCCGGGGAGCCGGTAGAAGCCGTGCAGCCGGGGCCACTGGGCGCCGAGCAGGAAGTCGTACGGGCCGGTGGCCTGCCAGCCGGTGAGGAAGACCTCGGACACCGAGGCGCGGTGCACCAGGTGCCGGGAGACGGTGCGGTCGTGGAAGTCGTAGCCGGTCGCGGGGCCGTCGTGGAAGTCGAAGCCGCGGCCGCGTCCCGGGCCGGGGTGGGAGTACGGGCTGTGCGGGTCCGGCTCTACGATCGATGGCATGACTGGCCCCCGCTTCAGGGTGTCGGTCGGTGCGGCCGCCACGGCCGTCTGAGGAAAACATATAGACCACCCGGGTTGGTTATCCGACTGGGGGTGCCTCGGGCGCTCTCTCCGGCCCGGTCCCGGCGCCCCTATCATGGACGCGGGGAGTGCCTGTCCGGCCAGCCCGAGCCGTGGGTGAGGGGGCCGTCCATGGTGGACGGCCGAATCGGAGCAGGCGCCAATTGAATACCAACCATGCGGTTTTGGGGTGTCCCGTCCGCGTGCGAACGCGGCCCCGCAGGGGCACGTCGACAGCAGCCGGGTGGGGCGGGGATCGCGCCCGGCCGAGTCCGGAGGGGGCCAGTGGTCAAGCAGGAGAGGGCTGGGCGGACCCGGCAGGCCGTACTGCTCGCCGCCGCGGAGACCTTCGCGCAGGTGGGCTTCGAGGCCGCGAGCCTGGTCGACATCAGTCGCCGGGCCGGGGTGAGCAAGGGAGCCCTCTACTTCCACTTCGTGTCCAAGCAGGCCCTCGCCGACGGGGTGCGCCACGCCGCCGGGCGGGAGGTCGGCTCGTCCGCGCTGCGCGCCTTGCGGGCCGACGGCCCGGCGCTCCAGAGCCTGATCGACTTCTCGCACGAGCTGGCCCGGATGCTGCGCGAGGACCTGGTGGTGCGGGCCGGTGTCCGGCTCGGCTGCCGGGGAGCGCGCCGGGACGGCGCTCCGGACGGTCCGCCAGACGATCTCCCGACGGGCCAGGAGATCGTCTGGCACAGCCTCACCGCGGTCGTCCACCGGCTGCTGGGCCGGGCCGCCGAGGCCGGCGAACTGTGTCCCGAAGTGGACCGGAGGGCCGCCGCCGAACTGCTCATCGCGGCGGCGGCCGGTCAGGTGCTGATCGCGGGGGAGGGGGTCGGCCGGCCCGGGCCGGAGGCGGTGAGCCGGCTCTGGACGGCCGCGCTGCCGGCCCTGGTGGCGGCCGAGAACCGGGCCCGCTACCGGGTCTGAGCCGTCCCGGCGGCCTCGGTCCTGTCCGGCGCGCGTGCGGACGGGACCTCGGCGTCACGGCCTTCGCGCGGGCGCGGGCTCAGGCCCGCTCGGCGACGCTCAGCCGGGCCAGCGCGTGCGGTTGGACGAGACCGGGCAGCACCAGTGTCCAGAGGTCGGACATCCGCTGGATCAGGTCCTTCCGGTCGGTCAGCACCTGGGAGCTCAGCTGGATGCCGGTGACGGCTCCGGTGATCACCCCGGCGGCCGCGGTCAGGTCGATCCCCGGGTGGAGGTCGCCGGCCTTCCGGGCCTGCTCCAGCAGCTCCCAGGTGGTGTCCATCCAGCCCTGGTAGGCCGCGATCTGCGGCTGGGTGAAGCTGCCGTGCTCGATCGTCAGCCGGATGCTGCCGCGCACCAGCGGGTCGGTCTGGAGCGCGCGGGCGAAGGCGTAGCCGAGGTCGATCAGGTTCTGCACCGCGTTGTCCGAGGCCGGCTCCCAGCCGGAGATCCAGGCGCCCTGACCCTCGATGATGACGGAGAGCGCCAGCTGTTCCTTGGAAGTGAAGTGGAAGTACAGCGCGCCCTTGGTGACGCCGGCGCGGTCCAGGATTTCGGACATCGTGGCGCCGGCGTAGCCCCGCTCGTCGAACACCTCGGCCGCCGCGACGAGTACCGCCTGGCGGGTCGCCAGCGCGCGGGCCTGTCTGGCCATCGCAGCCTCCCTGGAAAGTTCTGGTAGCGGCAGCGGCCGATCCTACGGGCGGACTGGACGGCGGACGCATACCGTCCAGTAGGTATTCTACCGAGCCGCTCCACGCCCCGGGGGGCGGCGCGGAAGCCCGCGCACACCCACGGCGCCCGCGCCGGAGCGCTCCGGGAACGCGCGACGGCCGGTCACCCGGGTGGGGCGACCGGCCGTCGGCTCGGGCCGTGGGCCGTCAGGCGGCCTGCTGCCAGCTGACCGGCGAGTAGTACGCCGGGCGGCGCTCCAGCCGGCGCCAGTTGGCGATCGGTTCGAGCGGCGCGTTGGCGGAGGCCTGCTGCGCGGCGGCGGCGCGCGCGGCGAGGACGGCGGTCAGGGCGGCGAGTTCCTCGTCGGTGAGACTGCCGCGGACGATGCGGACGAGGGGTTCGGCGGAAGCGGTCATGTCCTGTTTTCTCCCCCTGTTGCTGCGGTCTGAGGTGGTTGCCGTACGGGCTGCGCGGTGGAGCGTGCCGCTACATCGGCGGGTTGCCGTGCTTGCGGCTGGGCAGGTCGGCGTGCTTGGTGCGGAGCATGGCCAGGGCGGAGGCGATGACCTGGCGGGTCTCGGCGGGGTCGATGACGTCGTCGACGAGGCCGCGTTCGGCCGCGTAGTACGGGTGCATCAGTTCGTTCTTGTATTCCTTGATCTTCTGGGCGCGCATGGCGTCCGGGTCCTCGGCGGCGTTGATCTCGCGCCGGAAGATCACGTTGGCGGCACCCTCGGCGCCCATGACGGCGATCTCGTTGGTGGGCCAGGCGTAGGAGAGGTCGGCGCCGATGGAGCGGGAGTCCATGACGATGTAGGCGCCGCCGTAGGCCTTGCGCAGGATCAGGGAGATGCGCGGGACGGTGGCGTTGCAGTAGGCGTAGAGGAGCTTGGCGCCGTGGCGGATGATGCCGCCGTGCTCCTGGTCGACGCCGGGCAGGAAGCCGGGGACGTCGAGGAGGGTGAGGAGCGGGATGTTGAAGGCGTCGCACATCTGGACGAAGCGGGCGGCCTTCTCGCTGGCGTTGATGTCCAGGACGCCGGCCAGGGACTGGGGCTGGTTGGCGATGATGCCGGTGACGTGGCCGTCGACGCGGGCGAGGACGCACAGGACGTTGGTGGCCCAGCGCTCGTGGACCTCCAGGTACTCGCCGTGGTCGACGATCTCCTCGATGACCTTGCGCATGTCGTAGGGGCGGTTGCCGTCGGCGGGCACGAGGTCGAGGAGGCTGTCGTTGCGGCGGTCGACCGGGTCCTCGCTGGCGACGGAGGGCGGCATCTCGCGGTTGTTCTGCGGGAGCAGCGAGAGGAGGTAGCGGACCTCCTCGATGCAGGACTGCTCGTCGTCGTAGACGAAGTGGGAGACGCCGGAGACGCCGGCGTGGACGTCGGCGCCGCCGAGGCCGTTCTGGGTGATCTTCTCGCCGGTGACGGCCTGGACGACGTCGGGGCCGGTGATGAACATCTGCGAGGTCTCGCGGACCATGAAGACGAAGTCGGTGAGCGCGGGGCTGTAGGCGGCGCCGCCGGCGCAGGGGCCGAGCATGACGGAGATCTGCGGGATGACGCCGGAGGCCTTGGTGTTGCGCTGGAAGATGCCGCCGTAGCCGGCGAGCGCGGTGACGCCCTCCTGGATGCGGGCGCCGGCGCCGTCGTTCAGGGAGACCAGCGGGGCACCGGCCGCGATGGCCATGTCCATGATCTTGTGGATCTTCTGGGCGTGGGCCTCGCCCAGCGCGCCGCCGAAGATCCGGAAGTCGTGCGCGTAGGTGAAGACGGTGCGGCCGTGGACGGTGCCCCAGCCGACGATCACGCCGTCGGTGTGCGGCTTCTTGGCCTCCAGGCCGAAGCCCTGGGCGCGGTGCCGGCGCAGCGGCTCGACCTCGTGGAAGGAGCCCTCGTCCAGCAGCAGTTCGATGCGCTCGCGGGCGGTCAGCTTGCCCTTGGCGTGCTGGGCCTCGGTGGCCTTGTCGCTGGGGCCGCGGCGGACCTTCTCGCGCAGCTCGTGCAGCTCGGCGACCCGGCCGCGGGCGTCGGCCGGGACCTCGTGGACCTCGCCGTCGACCGGCGCCTCATGCACAACCGTCATCTCGAACCACTCCAAGGGTGAGGGAACTGTCCGACAGCCAACGTCTGCTGTGCCCCCGGCTGCGAATCACTTTCTTCACTTATGACTGTACGAGGGGCCGTGCGCTGGTTTCGGCGTCGAATCCGTACAAGGTCGAGTTCGTTTAGCTGTCAGGCCTGTACAGAAGCGGTCCGTTGGAGTCCTGAGCGCTCGGTGTTCACGCGGATACCGGGGGTTGTCGGGCAGGTGATGGTCCGATGATCTGAGCATTAACAAAAGCGCAGGTCAGGGCCGTCTTTCAGTAAGGTAAGGCGGCTGTTTCGAGTAGCGCTCAAGGTTCGCTCAAGCAAGGTGGCCGATCGCCCCCGGCCCGGTTCGAAACGCGGATTCTCGTAGGGAAGCGCCAAAAACGCCGAAGCCCACCCCGAACGGTGGGGGTGGGCTGTCCGAGCGAGCGGGCGGACCGGCTCCGATCAGGGCTTCCTGCCCTCCTCGGGCTCGTCGCGGTCGCGCAGTTCCCGCTCGCGACGGCGCAGATCGGCCTCCCACTGCTTCAGCATGTCCTCGTGCTCTTTGTCGTCCTTCTTCAACGAAGCGAGGAACTCGGGGTCGTCGTCCGGCGCCAGGGGGCGCCCGCCGCGCGGAGCCGGACGGCCCGGGCGGCCGTCGGCCGGGTACTCCGGGCGGGCCCCGGCGGCGGCCGCGGCCGGCAGGAAGCCGCGCTGCTTGCCGGCGATCAGCCAGGCGATCGGGCCCAGCGGCGGGAAGAGCAGCACGATCAGCACCCAGACCACCTTCGGCAGGTGCTTCACCTCGTCCTCGGGCGTGGTCAGGCAGTCCACGAACGCCCAGACCCAGAGCGCGAGCGGAAGGACGATGGTCAGCAGAATCCGCAACATGGCCGCGATCTCCCCCCGCAACGGTGGTAGTGGCGGGCGCCTGGCAGGGGCCCTTGACCGAGCCAGGCTATCTGGTGGCGGATACTGACAGACATGGCATACGACGATCTCCGCTCGTTTCTCCGGGCCCTCGACCGCGAAGGCGACCTCAAGCGCATCAAGGCGGAGGTGGACCCTCACCTGGAGATCGGCGAGATCGTCGACCGGGTGCAGAAGGCCAAGGGGCCCGCGCTGCTCTTCGAGAACGTCAAGGGCTCGTCGATGCCACTGGCGATGAACGTCTTCGGCACCGAGCGGCGGCTGTCCAAGGCGCTCGGCCTCAAGGGGCCGGACGACATCTCCGAGAAGATCGCCGGCCTGCTCAAGCCGGAGCTGCCGCAGGGCTTCACCGGCTTCCGGGACGCCTTCGGCAAGCTCGCCTCGATCGCGCACGTGCCGCCCCGGAACGTGAAGTCCGGTGACGCCCCGGTGCAGGAGGTCGTGCTCACCGGCGACGACGTCGACCTGGACGAGCTGCCGGCCCTCTTCACCTGGCCGCTGGACGGCGGCTCCTTCTTCAACCTGGGCCTGACCCACACCAAGGACCCGGACACCGGCGTCCGCAACCTGGGCCTCTACCGGCTCCAGCGGCACGACCGCCGCACCATCGGCATGCACTGGCAGATCCACAAGGACAGCCGCAACCACTACGCGGTGGCGGCCAAGCGGGGCGAGCGGCTCCCGGTCGCCATCGCCTTCGGCTGCCCGCCGGCCGTCACCTACGCGGCCACCGCGCCGCTGCCCGGGGACATCGACGAGTACCTCTTCGCCGGCTTCGTCGCGGGGGAGCGGGTGCGGATGGTCGACTGCAAGACGGTGCCGCTCCAGGTCCCGGCCGACGCCGAGGTGGTCCTGGAGGGCTGGCTGGAGCCCGGCGAGATGCTGCCCGAGGGCCCGTTCGGCGACCACACCGGCTTCTACACCCCGCAGGAGCCGTTCCCGGCACTGAAGATCGACTGCGTGACGATGCGCCGCCGTCCGATCCTCCAGTCCATCGTGGTCGGCCGCCCGCCGACGGAGGACGGCCCGCTGGGCAAGTTCACCGAGCGGTTCTTCCTGCCGCTGCTGAAGATCATCATCCCGGACATCGTCGACTACGACCTGCCCGAGGCCGGCGGCTTCCACAACTGCGTGATCGTCTCGATCGACAAGAAGTACCCCAAGCACGCCCAGAAGACGATGCACGCGATCTGGGGCGCCCACATGATGTCGCTCACCAAGCTGATCATCGTGGTGGACTCGGACTGCGACGTGCACGACTACCAGGAGGTGGCGTGGCGGGCCTTCGGCAACGTCGACTACAGCCGTGACCTCACGGTGGTCGAGGGGCCGGTGGACCACCTGGATCACGCCTCGTACCAGCAGTTCTGGGGCGGCAAGGCCGGCATCGACGCCACCCGCAAGCTGCCGGAGGAGGGCTACACCCGGGACGGCGGCTGGCCGGAGATGGTGTCCTCGGACCCGGACACGGCCGCGTTGGTGTCGCGCCGCTGGAAGGAGTACGGGCTGTGAGCACCGCGGCTGCGGTCGAGACCCCGGGGCGCGCGAAGGCCTTCCTGCGCCTGGTGATGATCGAGCACTCGGTCTTCGCCCTGCCCTTCGCCTACATCGCCGCCCTGACGGCCATGTTCCTCGCCGACAAGCGGGTGCACTGGGGCCAGCTGTTCATCGTCACGGTCTGCATGGTCGGGCTGCGGACCTTCGCCATGGCGGCGAACCGGATCATCGACCGCGAGATCGACGCCCGCAACCCGCGGACGGCCTCGCGCGAGCTCGTCACCGGTGCGGTGTCGCTGAGGACCGCGTACATCGGCTCGGCCGTCGCGCTGGTGGTCTTCCTCGGCGCCGCCGCGCTGTTGAACCCGCTCTGCCTGGTGCTCGCGCCCGTGGCCGTGGTGCCGATGGTGGTCTACCCGTACGGCAAGCGGTTCACGAACTTCCCGCAGGCGATCCTGGGCCTGGCCCAGGCGATGGGGCCGGGCGGCGCCTGGCTCGCGGTGACCGGCCGCTGGTCCTGGGACGCGGTCGTGCTGGGCGCCGCCGTCGGCATCTGGATCGGCGGGTTCGACCTGATCTACGCCTGCCAGGACGTCGAGTCCGACCGGGAGAACGGGGTCCGCTCGGTGCCGGCCCGGTACGGCGTGCCGGCGGCCATCCGCGGCGCGCGGGTGTGCCACGTGCTGACCACGCTGCTGCTGGGCTGGTTCGGGCTGCTGACCCACGTCGGGGTGGCGTTCTGGATCGGTCTGGCGGTCGTCGCCGGAGCGTTCGTCTACGAGCACACCATCGTCAAGCCGAACGACCTGTCGAAGCTCAATCGGGCGTTCTTCCAGACCAACAGCTTCGTGGGCGTCTCGCTGTTCTTCTTCGCCCTGGTGGACCTGGTCGTCCGCGGCCTCGGGGTCTGACCCGGCACACCCTCCGACCGGCGCGCGCCGACCGATCCCCGAAGGCATCGGATCCGGCGCGCGTCGGCGTTTGCGCGCCCCTGGGCCGCCTCACGCTCCGGCAATCGGCCGGGCCCGCTCGACCGGCCGGACGATCGGTCGTGATCGGCGGACCGTACGGACACCCGGGCCCGAACGGGTCAGTTGTGCAGGAAGCCCTCCAGCGACGCCGCCAGGGCCACCGGGGCCTCGTACATCGGGTAGTGCCCGCTGCCGCCCAGCTCCTCCAGCTCGGCGTTGGGGAAGTGGGACAGGAAGGTGTCGCGCATCAGCTCGGCGGTGAGGGCCAGGTCGTGCTCGCCGACGATCACCTTGACCGGCACCGGGTTGCCGCTGATCCGGCGCTCCAGGTCGGCCGTCGTCCAGTCGCGGACGTAGCTGCCGAAGGCCTCGGAGGTGGAATGCCGGAGGGACTGGTCGACCATCCGGTCCAGCCAGACCCGGCCGGCCCGCTGCCCGGTGACCAGGTCGAGGATCGCGAAGCGCTTCTCCCGGTCCTCGGCGGCGCCGTAGAACAGCGCCGCGCCCGCCTCGTCCAGCGGGTACACCCCGGCGGGCACCGGGGCCAGGCCGGCCAGCTTGCGCACCCGCAGCGGCGCCTCGGCGAGCACCTGCTGGGCGGCCTTGCCGCCCATCGAGTGGCCGACCAGGGAGAAGCGGTCCCAGCCGAGCTGGTCGGCCAGGGCGAGCGCGTCGGAGGCGATCTCGGCGAGGGTGTAGGCGCCGGGGACGTCCTTGCGCTGCCCGTAGCCGCGGTAGTCGAGGAAGGCGTAGCTGAAGGCGCCGCCGTCGAGGCAGTCGAGGAACGGGCCCCAGCCGGCACTGGTGCCGAACCAGTCGTGCAGGACCAGGACGTGGTGGTCGCCGGTGCCGGTCAGGTGGTGAGGGATCGTCATGCCCTCGGTCGTTCCCCGTGGACCGCCCGCCCGAACGGACGGTCCACGGGGAACCTCCGGCGGCTGCTCCTCGCCGGGGGAGGGCCTCCTGCCGGGCGGCCGTGAGCAGCTCGGCCGCCCCGCCTCGACGTGCACCCGATCGAGTGAAGATCGGGCGTCGGGCCCGGAAGGTGGCCCGGGGCGGCCGTCCGGGGCGGAATCCGACGGCGACGCGTCCCGACGGCGACGTGCTCCGAGGGGCCGTGATCGGCAAGCCGCGGTGCCCGGTGCCCGACCGTCCGGACCCGGCGGCGCCGGCCGGCGCGGTCGGCCCTCGCCGCGGTCAGTCCAGCGTCAGCCGGTCGCCGACCCGCAGGCGGCCCGGGGCGGCGACCTCGGCGAGGGCGTCGAGCCGGCCGTCGTGGGCGTGCACGATGGCCTTGAGGATCTCGGGCGCGTGCGGCAGGCCGGGCTGCGGGGCGCCGGTCATCGAGCAGCGCTCGCTGGAGGCGACGAAGGAGAGCCGGGCGCTGTCCGGGGCCTCGCCGCGGGCCTGGCGGCCCAGCCAGGCGTCCTCGACGAACGGCGGGGTGCCGGGCGGGGTGCGCAGGAGGATGTTGGGGCGGAACCGGCGCTCGTCGACCACGGTGAAGGGCGCGGCCTCGCCGAACCACTCCAGGGTGGCGGTGCTGAGCACGCTGACCGGCAGCTGGTCGAAGTGCGAGACGGCGTCCTCGCGGGCGAGTTCGACGTCGTCGAGCTGGAGGTAGGCGCGCAGGAAGGCGTTCGGCCGCTCGACCGGGCGGCCGAGCGGGTCGAACAGCTCGGGCCCGTCGATCCGGCGGCCGAGCCGGGCGGAGAGCCGGAGCAGGCCGTCCATCCGGCGGAAGCGGCGGGTGTTCTTGCCCGAGCCGAGTTTCCCGGCCGCGTCGCGGACGGCGTAGAGGCGGTCTCCGGCCAGGCCGCGCTCATCCACGTCGACGGAGTCGAGCCGCTCGCCGCCGGTGGACTTCACGGGGTAGCGCCAGATCCGCTCGACCACTCCGATGATCTCAGCCATGGCCGGAAAGCGTACTGGCGTTGACGGGGGATGGTCTAGACCAAGTGCGAACAGGTTACTCGCGGGTTCAGCCGAGCCGGGCCACCGCCCGCACCGGCGCGCCGTCCGCCGCGACCAGCCGCAGCGGGAACAGCGAGACCTCCACCGGCAGACCGGCCTCCTGGGCCGCCAGCAACGGCCGCAGGTCGGTCAGGTTCTCGGCGATCACCCCGCCGCCGGGCGCCCCCAGCAGCACCCGGTGGGCGGCGAGCGAGGGCTCTTCGGCGGTGGCGTGGTCGTGCTCGTCGGTGAGGTCGGCGAGCAGGGCGGCCACCGCCGGGTCGCCCGGGCCCGGGGCGGGGGTCGGGTCGACGCTGAGCGCGTCCACCCCGACCGTCCGCACCCCGGCGGCGACGATCGCCTCGGCGGCGGCCGGGGTCAGGCTGGGGTGGGCGAGGTAGGTGTCGGTGCCCCAGTGCCGGGCCCAGCCGGTGGCCAGCAGCAGGACGGTACCCTCGGCGACCCGCTCCAGAGCGGGCGCCAGCAGCTCGGGGGTGACGGCCGTCCGGGGCTCCAGCCCGCGCAGATCGGCGACCACGGCCGGGCCGGCGAACCGTTCCAGCGGCAGCCCGTCCAGGGTCGGCCAGGTGACGTCCACGTGGTACGGCGCGTCCACGTGCGTCCCGGACTGCGAACCGAGGTGCAGGGCCAGCACGTTCACCCCGGCGGTGGCCGTGGTGAGCGCGGGCTCCAGCAGGACGGCCGGATCGCCGGGGTAGACCGGCATCGCGGTGGTCACCTGATGGGTGAGGTCGACGAGGGTCGCTGCCATGCCCCCATCCTCCCAGGGGCCGGGGGGTTGCGGACCCTCCCGGTCCGCCCGGGCCGAACGCGCCGGTGGAGCCGGGACAGAATTGACCCATGGGAACTGCGAAGCGTCAGCCGTGGGTGGTCGGGGTCTCGGGAGCGTCGGGGACGCCGTACGCGGCCTCGGTGATCCGCGCCTTGCTGGCGGCCGGCGAGGCGGTGGACCTGATCGTCAGCCGTGCCGCCCGGCTGACCATCCTGGACGAGACCGGCATCTCCTTCCGGGACGCCCACTGGGTCACCGACCTCGCCGCCTGGCTGGGTACGGACCAGGGCCTGGACGACGTCCGCTACTGGCCCGCCGGGGACTTCGCGGCCGGCCCGTCCAGCGGCTCCTACCCCGCCAAGGGCATGCTCGTGGTGCCCGCGACCACCGGCGCGGTGGCCGGGATCGCGCTCGGCCTGAGCAAGGACCTGCTGCAGCGGGTCGCCAGCGTCACCCTCAAGGAGCGCCGCCCGCTCGTCGTCTGCGTCCGTGAGACACCACTCAACGGGGTGACGCTGAAGCACTTGGTGGAGCTCGACGCGCAGGGGGCGGTCGTGCTGCCCGCGTCCCCCGGCTTCTACGCCGGCGGCTCCACCGTCCGTGAGCTGGTGGATTTCGTGGCCGGCCGGGTGCTGGACGCCGTCGACGTGCCGCATTCCCTGTACCTCCGCTGGGAAGGGGAGTTGGGAGCGGCCGCCCGCAAGACGGCCGACGACGACGGCGCTCGGCCTGAGGGGGAGTGAGGAGACCGAGGGCGGGAGAGTATCTTCTCTGCGATATCCGGGTCGTTCGGCGCACGGCGCCTTTGAATCCGGATAATGATCTGTGGGTCTGGTGAGGTTCGGAAGGACGCGGACGGTATATGGACACGGTGGACAGACAGCTCATCCAGGCGCTCCGGGAAAACGGCCGTGCGTCCTACGCCGAGTTGGGCCGGCTGGTCGGACTCTCCGGCCCGAGCGTCACTGACCGGATCAACCGCCTGGAGCAGGCCGGGGTGATCACCGGCTACCGGGCGACGGTCAACCCGGCCTCGCTGGGCTTCGGCGTCACGGCCCTGATCGGCCTTCAGCTCACCGACGCCGCCGACCACGAGGACGTGGCGTTCCGGCTGAAGGACCTCAACGAGGTCGAGGACTGCTGGTTCATCGCCGGTGACGACTCCTACATGCTCAAGGTCCGGGTGGCCGACGTGGCCGGCCTGGAGTCGGTGGTCAAGCGGATCTCGGGCACGAAGGGCGTGGCCAGGACCCGCACCACCGTCGTACTCTCCACGAAGTGGGAGAACCGGGTGAGTGAACTTCCTCCTGTAGGAGAGTGACGCATGGCACTGGTCGGTCTGGAGGAACTGCGCGCCGCCCGGCAGCGGATCGCGGGGGTCGCCGTGCGCACCCCGCTGGTCCCCGCCCCCTGGGCGGCCGACGGGAATCGGCGGCTCTGGCTGAAGCCCGAGAACCTCCAGCCGACCGGGGCCTTCAAGACCCGCGGCGCCTACAACCGGCTCGCCGCGCTCACCGAGGACGAGCGGGCCCGCGGCGTGGTCGCCCAGTCCAGCGGCAACCACGCGCAGGCCGTCGCCTACGCGGCCCGCACGCTCGGCATCAAGGCCGTGATCGTGATGCCGGACACCTCGCCCGCGGTGAAGGTGGACGCCACCCGCTCGTTCGGCGCCGAGGTGATCCTGGTCGCGCCGCAGGAGCGGGACACCCTGCCCGGCGAGCTGGCCGAGAAGCACGGCTACGTCTGGGTGCCGCCGTACGACGACCCGTTCATCATCGCGGGCCAGGGCACGGTCGGCCTGGAGATCGCCGAGGACGCCCCGGCCGAGTTGGACACCGTCCTGGTGCCGGTCAGCGGCGGCGGCCTGATCGGCGGCACGGCGGCCGCGCTCAAGCTCACCCGCCCGGGCATCCGGGTGATCGGCGTGGAGCCCGAGCTGGCCGCCGACGCCCGGGCCAGCCTGCGGGCCGGGCGCCGGGTCGAGTGGCCGGTCGCCGACACCTACCGGACCATCGCGGACGGGCTGCGCACCCCGTCCCTGGGCGTGCTGCCGTTCGAGCACGTCACCGCCTACGTGGACGACATCGTCACCGTCACCGAGGACGAGATCCGCGCGACCGTGGCCGTGCTGGCCCGGCGCGGCCGGCTGGTCGCCGAGCCCTCCGGGGCGGTCGCCCCGGCCGCGTACTTCCACCGCGCCGCCGAGACCGGGGGCCAGACGCTGGCGGCCGTGGTCAGCGGCGGCAATATCGACCCGGTACTTCTCGCCGAGCTGCTCTCGTCATAGGCGTAACCTCGTCTCCGGCAACGAATCGAATGTCGGAGGAGGCGAGGCACGCATGGACGCAGGGCTCAAGCGCGAGCTGGAGGCGAAGGTCTACGCGGGTGAGCGGCTGACCCGCGAGGACGGGATCGCGCTCTACGAGAGCGATGACCTGGCCTGGCTGGGCGGGCTGGCCCACCACGTGCGGACGCGGAAGAACGGCGACGTCGTCCACTTCAACGTCAACCGCCACCTCAACATGACCAACGTGTGCAGCGCGTCCTGCGCGTACTGCTCGTTCCAGCGCAAGCCGGGCGAGAAGGACGCCTACACGATGCGCATCGAGGAGGCCGTCCGCCTCGCCAAGGCGATGGAGGTCGAGTCCCTCACCGAGCTGCACATCGTGAACGGCCTGCACCCGACCCTGCCGTGGCGCTACTACCCGCGCTCGCTGCGGGAGCTGAAGGCGGCCCTGCCGAACGTCTCGCTGAAGGCCTTCACCGCCACCGAGATCCACTGGTTCGAGAAGATCAGCGGCCTGTCCGCCGACGAGATCATGGACGAGCTGATCGACGCCGGCCTGGAGTCGCTGACCGGCGGCGGCGCGGAGATCTTCGACTGGGAGGTCCGCCAGCACATCGTCGACCACGACACCCACTGGGAGGACTGGTCGCGGATCCACCGGCTCGCCCACAGCAAGGGCCTCAAGACGCCGGCCACCATGCTGTACGGCCACATCGAGGAGCCCCGCCACCGGGTGGACCACGTGCTGCGGCTGCGCGAGCTCCAGGACGAGACCGGCGGCTTCCAGGTCTTCATCCCGCTGCGCTACCAGCACGACTTCCACGACTCCAAGGACGGCGTCGTGCGCAACAAGCTGATGGCCCGCACCGAGATGGCCACCGGCGCCGAGGCGCTGAAGACCTTCGCAGTCTCCCGGCTGCTCTTCGACAACGTCCCGCACGTCAAGGTCTTCTGGGTGATGCACGGCGTCACCACCGCCCAGCTGGCGCTCAGCCACGGCGCGGACGACATGGACGGCTCGGTGGTCGAGTACAAGATCACCCACGACGCGGACAACTTCGGCACCCCGAACAAGCTCGGCCGCGACGACCTGCTCAACCTGATCCGGGACGCCGGCTTCCGCCCGGTGGAGCGCAACACCCGCTACGAGATCATCCGCGAGTACGAAGGACCGGACCTGGCGCGCCGTGAGTCGCCGCAGGCGATGCGCCTCTGACCTGCGGAACCCCACCGCCGCCCGGGCCGGTCACCGGCCTGGGCGGCGGTTGTCTTCACGGCCTCCGCACGGGGGGCGGGTTTACCAACGGGTACGGCGTTTGGCAGGATCGAAGGCATGTCCGGTTCTGATCGTGCCACCGCGTACCCGTCGCACCAGCCGATGCGGGAGCCGGGCGACCTGATGCCACCGCAGCGGTACGAGGGCTCCCAGGCGTACCAGCAGCCGGTCCAGCAGGGCTACCACTACGGCGATCACCAGTCGTACGAGCAGGCCCCTGACGGGTACTCCGAGACGTACGGCCGGCCGGTGCCGCCGTACGAGCCGGTCCCGCCGTACGAGTCGGTCCCGTCGTACGAGCCCGGCCCGGAGCCCGTCCGGTACCAGGCCGCGCCCGGCTACGAGTCCGAGTCGGTCTACGCCGCCGAACCCGTGCACGCGCAGGAGCCGGCCCTGATGGTGCCCGAGCCCGTGCTGCTCGCCGCCGCCCCGGTGGAGGGTGCCCGGTCGGCCGCCCGGGGCCGGCGACGCAAGGCCAAGCAGAAACGTCACGGCAAGGCGATGATGGCCGGCACCGCCCTGCTGGTCGCCGCCACCGCCGGCTGGTACGCCGTCGGCCAGGACGACGCCAAGCCCGGCATCGCCGCCGCCGACGGGCCCGGCCCGGAGGGCGTCAGCAAGCCCGACCAGCCCGGCCCGAACCCCGCGGCCGCCCAGGCCGCCTCCGACCGGCAGGCCGCCGCCACGGCCGCCGCCCGCGGCCAGGCCCGCCAGGACGGCTCGGTCGCCGCGATACCGGGCCTCGGCGCGGCCTTCACCGCGAAGATCCCCGCCGAGACCACCCAGGTCGTGGTCGCCTCCGGCCAGGACAAGAACACCGACAAGAACAGCGTCGTCCTCTGGACCCGCACCCCCGAGGGCCGCTGGCTGGCCGGCGAGACCTGGCAGGGCCACAACGGCAAGAACGGCTGGACCGCCGACCACAACGAGGGCGACCTGCGCAGCCCGATCGGCGTCTTCAGCCTCACCGACGCGGGCGGCCGCAAGGCGGACCCGGGCAGCAAGCTCCCGTACGCCAAGGACCCGAGCTTCGTGGTCTCCGGGACGGGCTTCTTCGGCGACCAGCTGGCCGGCTCCTTCGACTACGTGGTCGCGATCAACTACAACCGCGTCGCCGGCAACTCCCCGCTCGACCCGCGCCGCCCGATGGGCTCCAAGAAGGGCGGCGGCATCTGGCTCCACGTGGACCACGACGGCCCGACCCACGGCTGCGTGTCGATCCCCGAGGACAAGATGGCCCAGCTGATCCGCACCCTGGACCCGGCCGCCCATCCGGTCATCGTGATGGGTGACGCGCCGACACTGGCCGCCTGACCCCGACCGGATCGCGGCCCAGTCGCCGCAACGTCCCTTGTCGATCTCCTACAGATCACGGGGGCGGATCCTGTCACCGGTCGTACCCAGCCGACCAGCCGGTAACGCGGTTCCATGGCAGTATGAGCGGTTCGCGCATTGTGGCACTCGGCCACTACCAGCCTCCCAAGGTCCTCAGCAACGACGACCTGGCGGCATTCGTCGACACCGATGACGAATGGATCCGCACCCGGGTGGGCATCCGCACCCGGCACATCGCCGAGGACGAGAGCCTGGTCGACATGGCGACCGAGGCGGCGCAGAAGGCACTCGCCAACGGCGGCCGGACGGCGGCGGAGATCGACCTCGTCGTCGTCGCCACCTGCACCGCGATCGAGCGCAGCCCCAACACGGCCGCCGCGGTGGCCGCCCGGCTGGGCGTGCGTTCGCCCGCCGCCTACGACATCAACACGGTCTGCTCCGGCTTCTCCTACGCCCTGGCCACCGCCGACCACGCGATCCGGGCCGGCTCGGCCCGCCGCGGGCTGGTGATCGGCGCCGAGCGGATGTCCGACACCCTCGACTGGACCGACCGCTCCACCTGCGTGATCTTCGCCGACGGCGCGGGCGCCGCGCTGGTCGAGGCCCAGGAGGACGGTGCCGAGCCCGGCATCGGCCCGGTGGTCTGGGGCTCCGAGCCCGAGCGGGGCGACGCCGTGGTGATCACCGGCTGGGACCCGGTGATCAGCCAGCAGGGCCAGTCCGTCTTCCGCTGGGCCACCACCCAGCTCGCCCCGCTGGCCCGTCAGGCCTGCGAGCGGGCCGGGATCGACCCGGCGGAGCTGAAGGGCTTCGTGCCGCACCAGGCCAACCTGCGGATCATCGACGCGATCGCCGGCAAGCTGGGCCTCGCCGAGGACGCCGTGGTCGCCCGGGACGTCGTCCACTCCGGCAACACCTCGGCCGCCTCGATCCCGCTGGCCTTCTCCAAGCTGGTCGAGCGCGGCGAGCTCGCGCCCGGCGACCCGGTGCTGCTCTTCGGCTTCGGCGGCGGCCTGGCCTACGCCGGGCAGGTCGTGCGCTGCCCCTGATCGAACGACCCGGGTCCGCGTAGGCGACGGGCCCGGGAAACCGGACATGCCGGTGGGCGGGCACCCCGTGCGAGGGGGCCCGCCCACCGGCATGTCTGGCGCGCGTACGGCACGTCGGCGGACCTCCCCCGAGGACACGGCCGCCGTCCGTCGTTCCCCGGACAGGAGGCCGGGGCTGCGCGCGGAGCGGATGGTGGGTCGGAGGACGGTCCTACTTGGGCGCCTTCTTGCCGGTGACGCCCAGGTACACCAGGGGAGCGAGGTTGGGCTTGAGGTCCTTGACCTTGACGCCCCAGGAGGTGAAGGCCTTCTGGTGCTCGGCCGCCGATGCCAGCAGCGAGACCAGGGCCCCGGCCACGGCGTTCGGGTCGAGCGACTTGTCGGCCTGACCCTTCGCCTGGAGTTCCTTGACGGCCTCGGCGAGCGGCTTGGCGACCGCGTTGAGGACCGTCATGCGGATCTTGAAGAACCGCTTGTCCCCTTCGGCGGCACCGAGCGTGACCACTCGGAGAATGGCGTCGTTCTTGCGCCAGAAGGCGAGGAATCCGTCGACCAGTTCTTCCGAAGTGGTCGGTCCGGACTTCCCTGCCCAGGACTTTCCGGCCACCAGCTCTTTGAGCTGGTCGGCGTCCTTGGCCATTTCCTCGGCGATTTCGAGGACAGCGCCCTCGACATCCGGGAAGTACTGGTAGAAGGTCGCGGGGGAGGTACCCGCCATACGGGCGACGTCGATGACCTTGACGTCCCGATAGGGCGACGTGCTGAGCATCTCGCGGAGGCAATCGAGCAGCTTCTGCCGCGTCTCCTGTCCGCGTCGCCCGGCGACGCGACCGTCGACGGTGCGAACTTGTCCTGTCATGCCGTCAGCTTACCGTGGCACGATCTTGGCGCGATTCGGTGATGCGACTATTACTCCGCACGGGGGGTTGGTTTAGCGGCATGAACCGCTTCGGACGGATATTCACCGGGCTTCGATGCCCCTGTTGAAGCCCCCCCGTGTGCCTTTGATCTCACAGCGTGACGGCGAGTCCGCTGAGGGGTGGTCCGGTAACGCAGCGTGACGAATGGGGAAGCGGGCCGAGCCGTCCGGAACCAGCCGTTCTCCCGGCCGGGGCGGCGGCTCCGGTCGGACGGGGGAGGTTGGATATGCGCGGGACTGCATTGGAGAATCGGGTTCGGCACCACGCGGCGGGTGCGGACAACGGGGAGGTGGCAGCGGAGTGGACCAGCTGACGGCGCACGATCCGAGGCGGATCGGGCCCTTCGAGGTGCTGGGGCGGCTCGGCGCGGGCGGGATGGGGCTGGTCTACCTGGCGCGGTCCGCGGCGGGCCGGCGGGTGGCCATCAAGACCGTGCGGGGTGAGCTGGCCGAGGACGAGCTGTTCCGGGTCCGCTTCGCCCGGGAGATCGCCGCCGCCAAGACGGTCGGCGGCTTCTACACGGCGGCCGTGGTCGACGCGGACGCCGACGCCCGGGTGCCCTGGCTGGCCACCGCGTACATCCCGGCCCCCTCGCTGGAGGACCTGGTCGAGGACTGCGGCCCGCTGCCGGTGGAGGCCACCCGCTGGCTGGTCGCCGGCATCGCGGAGGCCCTCCAGTCCATCCACGCGGCCGGGCTGATCCACCGCGACCTGAAGCCCTCCAACGTCCTGGTGGTCGAGGACGGCCCGAAGGTGATCGACTTCGGCATCGCGGCCGGCGTGTCGAGCACCCGGCTCACCATGACCAACGTCGCGGTCGGCACCCCGGCGTACATGTCCCCCGAGCAGGCCCGCGACAGCCGCAACGTCCGCGGCGCCAGCGACGTCTTCTCGCTGGGCTCGCTGATGGTCTTCTGCGCCACCGGGCACCCGCCCTACCGGGGCTCCAACCCGGTCGAGACGGTGTTCCAGCTGCTGCGCGAGGAGCCGGACCTGACCGGCATGCCGTCCGAGCTGATGGACCTGGTCCGGGCCTGCATGCAGCAGGCGCCCGAGCACCGGCCCACCCCGGCGCAGATCCAGGCCGAGCTGGCCCCGCACCTGTTCTCCCGGGACGACGCCACCGGCGAGGCCGGGGACTGGCTGCCGGCCAACGCGCTGGAGCTGATCGAGCGCAAGCGCGGCCGCCGGCCGGTCGCCGCGCCCGCCCGCCCGGCGCAGCCGCCCCAGCCGCCCGCGGTGCCGCCCTCGCACGCCCCCGCGACGGGGCACCCGCAGGCGCCGCCCGCGCACGTCCCGTCCCAGCACTTCGGGACGGCCGACCCGCGCACCAACCCGGGGCGGCACGCGCAGCCGCCGGCCGGGCCGGTGCACAGCCCGCCGCACCCGCACCCGCACCCGGGTCCGGCCTCGGACGCCGAGATCCCGACCGCGAAGATCGCCTCCCCGAACAAGCACCGGGCGCCCACCGGCGGCGCCGTCGAGGTGCGGCTGTCCGGCGCCTCGGTGCGGATAGGCCCCGGGCCCCGGGCCGAGTACGAGCAGCCCGGCCCGGACACCGCCCCGGCCACGACCGACTGGGTCCGCCGGGCCGCCACCCCGCCGCCCGCCCCGGTGGCCCGCTGGCGCCCCTGGCGGTTCCGGATGTCCAACGACGTCTGGGGCACCCCGGTCGTCGCCGACGGCACGCTCTTCGTCTCCAGCTTCGAGGTGCACGCGCTGGACATCGCCTCCGGCGAGCGCCGCTACAAGACCCGGGACGTCGCCTGGGCGCTCGCGGTGGACGCCGGCCGGGCGCACGCCGCGGACGGCCCGCACCTGTACACCGTGGACGCCGCGGACGGCACCGAGCGCTGGCGCACCTCGCTGGACGGCTGGGTCTACTCGCTCTCCGCCGCCGACGGGGTGCTCTGCTGCGGGATCCGGGGCGGCGGCGTCCAGCTCCGCTCGGCCGCCAACGGCGCCGAGCTGTGGCGCGCCGACGACGCCCAGCAGGACTACGAGAACCCCCAGTCAGGCCCGGTCCTGGTGGGCGGCGCCGCCTACTACTACGGCGCCGGACGGCTGCGCTGCGTGGACCCGCGCGGCGCGGGCCTGCGCTGGTCCTTCCCGGTCGGCGAGGACGTGCCCTCGCACCCGGTCGAGCGCGGCGGAGTGCTGTACGTGTCCGCCGGCACCCGGGTGTACGCGCTGGACGCGGTCAGCGGGGCCGAGCGCTGGCGCTTCGACGCCCCGGTGGTGCTGTTCACCCCGCCCGCCCTGGACGCCGACGCGGTCTACGTGGCCGACTACCTGGGCACGGTCTACGCGCTGGACGCGGCCACCGGCCTGGACCGCTGGCGCGGGGTCACCGGGCGCCGTCAGGGCGCCGACCCGGTGGTGGTGTCGGACGGCATGGTGCTGGTCGGCAACGGCGAGGTGCTGTACGCCTTCGAGGCGGCCACCGGCCGGGAGCGCTGGCGCTACACCGCCCGCGGCGAGATCGTCGGCTCCCCGGCGGTGGCCGACGGCCTGGTGCACCTGGGCAGCCGGGACCACTCGCTGCACACCCTCGACCTGGCGAGCGGTCAGCTGCGCTGGGAGCTCGGCACCAAGGGCGAGCTCACCGGCTCGCCGGTGGCGGTCGGCGGCCGGGTCTTCGTCGGCTCCAAGGACCGCTGCGTGTACGCGCTGGACGCCTTCTACGGAACGGCGGTGCCCGCCCGCTGAACCGCGGGGCGGACAC
>NZ_JBHUAF010000072.1:0-28997 GCF_042789895.1 Kitasatospora sp. NPDC056783 | reverse complement strand
GGCCCCACCGAGATCCTCGGTGGGGCCCTCCCGCGTGCTGTCGCCGATCAGCCGGCGTCGACCTGGTCGACCTTGTACGGCCGGGGGCTCTGCGCCTCGGACTTGATGATCGAGGTGCGGTTCTTGAAGAACCGGTCGGCGTCCAGGTCGTGCTCCTCCAGGAACTCCAGGGTGGCCGCGTGGATCGCGCTGAGCACCGGGACGGAGGCGTTCTGGGCGTTGTCGATCATGGAACGGTTGTCCCAGGGCTTGTTGACCCAGGAGTGCCGCAGCCCGAAGGGCTCGGGCAGGCCGAGCCCGCCGCCGAGCCAGCCGAGCAGGCCGGGCATCCGGTAGAAGGGGGCGCGGACGGCCTGGCGGACGACCTCGTCGTTGTCGATCAGGGGGAGCTTGACGGTGCGCTCCTCCCAGAACTTCACGGTCTTGGCGACCGACTTCTCCTTGTCCTTGGGCTTGTCGAAGAAGACGCCCTTGACCGGGCCGAGCGCGTAGCTGGACACGGTGATGTTCAGGACGTTGGCGAGCAGGGTGACCGTGACGGTGAAGGTGAGGATCAGCTTGCCGTCGTGGGTGATGAACTGGGTGGCGAGGTAGTGCCGGGGACCGCCGGTGAAGGTCTGCTTGTCGGCGATGGTCTGCACCGCGAAGTCGCGCATCCGGTCGCCGTCCATGTCGGCGTTGCCGGGGCGGCTGATCTCGTCGGCGCCCTCGCCGATGTCGAAGACCACCCACTGCTTGATGGCGACGTTGGGCATGCCGCTGTTGGCGACGTGGCTGATGCCGAGGCCCTTCAGGTGGGAGGAGATCCGGCGGACCAGGTCCCAGGGGTGGAAGGCGCGGAAGTCGGCGTGGCCCTCGGCGGGGTGGAGGGTGTCGGCCAGGCGCCACTCGCCCCAGCGGCGGCCGGCCCCGAGGATGCCCTTGGGCCCGGCGTAGTGGTGGATGTTGGTCTCCTGCTCGGCGTCCAGCCGGCCGAGCTTGTCGCGCAGGTCGGCGGCCTTCTTGTCGAGGTCGTCCCGGGGGACGGCCTTGGCGACGGAGGCCGCCACGGCGCTGCCCTCGACCAGGGCCTGCCAGCGGGAGCGCAGGTCCACCGCGGTGCGCTCGACGATCCGGCGGGCGAGGTACCAGCCGATGGCGGGGGCGAGCATGGTGACGCGCAGGTAGATGCCGAGGACGCCGGTGGCCGGCGGGCGCACCGCGAGCAGGACGGCGAGGGCGGCGGCCACGACGAGCACGATGCCGCCGTAGACGGCCGCGTTCTTCGGGTTGTCCCGCTTGAGCCAGGCGCGGAGCTGGAAGGCCGCGAGCCAGATCAGGGTGCCGGGGAGGAAGAGCAGGCCGGTGACCACGGTGACGGTGCTGAGCTGCCGGTCGCGGGTGTTGCGCAGTTCCTCGGCCGCCAGGCAGTGTTCGACGACCTGGCGGGTGTCGACCCCGAAGGCCGGGACGAGGGGTTTGCGGCCGCCGCCCAGGGCACGGGAGACCAGCGCCTTGCTGAAGGCCTCGCCGAGGTTGGGGCGGAAGAGCGCGAAGCGGCCCTTCTTCGCCGTGGCGTCGGCGACGGCGTCGACGAAGCCCTGGATCTCACCGTCGCGGTAGGCGGTCGAGGAGAGTCCCTGGGTGATGGCGGTCTGCGGGCCGGCGTCCGTTCGGGGTATCTGCGCACCCGGGGTCATGTCGAGTGTGGTCACGGTGGCGTCCCCTCCTCCCCTTGTCAGCGGCAGGTTACCGTGCCGTGGCACCCCCGCGGGGATGATCGTCTGAAGTGCCGTCACCGGAGGCCCGTGGGGCATGATGCCCGGCTCCGGGCGGATCGATGCCCGCCGGGGTGCCCTTGGTGCGGGTGGTGCAGGATGGACAGCGGGAGCGAGGAAAGGGGAGCGGCCGTGAAGGATCCGGTGCTGGTCTTCGACGGGGACTGCGCGTTCTGTTCGTCCTGCGTGCGCTGGGCCGAGCGGTACCTGCGGCAGACGCTGGCCTCGGGGGGCTGGGAGGCGGTGCCGTTCCAGTTCGCCGACCTGGCGGGGCTGGACGGGCGGGCGGGCGGCCGGGGCGAGGTGTCGGCCGAGCGGGCGGAGCGCGAGGTGCTCTGGGTGACGCCGACCGGTGGGGTGTACGGGGGCGCGCAGGCGGTCGCGCGGCTGCTGATGCGCTCCGGCGGGGCGTGGGCATATCTGGGCGCCGTGTTGACGGCGGCGCCGGTGCGGCCGGCGGCGGGGCTGGTCTATCGCTGGGTGGCGCGCAACCGGCACCGGATGCCGGGCGGGACGGCGGCGTGCGCGCTGCCGAACCGGGGGAACGCGGCTCAGTCGGTGTAGCGCTCGGCGAGGGCGGCGGGCATGGGTTCGTGGCGCAGGTAGGCGCGGGAGAACTCGGCGGTGCCGTGGGTGAGCGACCGCAGGTCGATCGGGTAGCGGACGAGTTCGAGTTCGGGGACCTCGGCGCGCAGCAGGGTGAGGCCGGTGCCTCCGGTCTCGGTGCCGAGGACGCGGCCGCGGCGGGCGGAGAGGTCGCCGAGGACGGCGCCGAGGTAGTCGTCGGGCAGCAGGACGCTGACGGCGGCGACGGGTTCGAGCAGGCGGATGACGGCGTGCTCGGCGGCGTCGCGCAGGGCGAGGGCGGCGGCGTTCTGGAAGGACGCGTCGGAGGAGTCGACCGAGTGGGCCTTGCCGTCGGTGAGGGTGACCCGGACGTCGACGAGGGGGTGCCCGGTGGTGACGCCCTTGGCGAGCTGGGCACGGACGCCCTTCTCGACGGAGGGGATGAAGTGCTTGGGGACGGCGCCGCCGACGACGTGCTCCTGGAACTCGAAGCCGGAGCCCGCCGGGAGGGGCTCGACCTCCAGGTCGCAGATGGCGTACTGGCCGTGGCCGCCGGACTGCTTGACCAGGCGGCCGTGGCCGGCGGCGGCGGTGCCGAAGGTCTCGCGCAGGGCGACCTTGGGCTCGACGGTGTCGACGTGGACGCCGTGGCGGGTGCGCAGGCGGTCGAGGACGACCTCGGCGTGGGCCTCGCCGGTGCACCAGAGGACGAGCTGGTGGGTGTCGGGGTTCTGTTCCAGGCGTAGGGCCGGGTCCTCGGCGGTGAGGCGGGAGAGGGCTGGGGAGAGCTTGTCGTCGTCGGCCTTGCTGTGGGCTTCGACGGCGATCGGGAGCAGTGGTTCGGGGAGGGTCCAGGCGTCGAGGGTGACGGGGTGGCCGGGGTCGTGGACGGTGTCGCCGGCGCGGGCGGTGGTGAGTTTGGCGGCGCAGACGAGGTCGCCGGCGACGGCGTGCGGGACGGGGCGCTGGAGTTTGCCGAAGGGGCTGGTGAGGGTGGTGACGCGTTCGTCGCCGTCGTGCTCGGCGGTGTGGGCCGGGCCGGCGAGGTGGATCTTGGTGTCCGGGCGCAGGGTGCCGGCGTACACGCGCAGCAGGCTGATCCGGCCGACGTAGGCGTCGCCGGTGACGCGGATGACCTGGGCGGCGAGCGGGGCGTCGGGGTCGCACTCGGGGGCGGGCCGGGTGCGTTCGGTGGGGTCGGGGAAGGTGTGGGCGATGAGGTCGAGGAGTTCTGCGGCGCCGAGGCCGTTGTCGCTGGTGGGGACGGCGGGATGGAGCGCACAGGTGAGGACCTCGCGGCGCAGGCCGGCTTCGAGGGAGTCGGTGTCGAGGGGGTCGCCGGAGAGGTAGCGCTCCATGAGGGTGTCGTCCTGGCCGGAGATGGCTTCGACGAGGCTGTCGTGGGCGGGGGTGGTGTCGGGCAGTGGTGCGGCGTCGCCGTAGGTGTCGCCGGTGAGGAGGTCGACGCTGCCGTCGGGCCGGCCGTCGTGGAGGACGGGCAGGAAGAGCGGGCGCAGGGTGTCCGGGCCCAGGTCGAAGGCGTCGTGGCAGGTGGTGAGGATGTCCTCGAAGCCGGTGCGGGCGAGGTCGAGTTTGGCGACGGCGATGGCGCGGGGGATGTCCTCGGCGGCGCACTCGTGCCACAGGGCGCGGGTGGGGGCGGTGACCGGGTCGGTGGCCGAGACGACGAAGACGGCGGCGTCGGCGGCGTGCAGGGCGGCGCGCAGGTCGGCGGCGAAGTCGGGGTGGCCGGGCGGGTCGAGCAGGTTGATCTTGACGCCCTTCCATTCGAGCGGGAGGAGCGCGAGCTGGACGGAGCGCTGCTGCTGGTGCTCGATGTCCTCGTGGTCGGAGACGGTGGTGCCGTCGGCGACGTGGCCGGCCCGTCCGGTGGCGCCGGCGGCGAGGGCGAGCGATTCGGCGAGGGTGGTCTTGCCCACACCGCTGGAGCCGATGAGGACGACGTTGCGCAGATCCTTCGGGCCGGTGACGGCGGGTGCCTGGCCGGCTCGTACCGTGCTGCGGTCGGGCATCGGGGTCTCCTCCCGTGGCGCCGAGGCTGTCGTTCGCAGTCTAGGGGCGGAAGTCGCGCGGGTGCTCAGTGACCGTGCGTGTGCGCGCGGGGCCGGGGTACCGGCGGTGCGTGCGCCGGAGCGTGTCTCCGGCGTGGCTACGATGGGTGCGCCGGGCGGGCTGATCCGTCGGGCCGTCTGCCGTGTGTGTTGCGCCAGGCGGGTATCTGGGAGATTCGGAGCGGCTGGGAAGGCCATGCTCAACAAATACGCGCGTGCCTTCTTCACACGTGTCCTGACCCCGTTCGCCGCGTTCCTGATCCGTCTGGGCGTGAGCCCGGACGCCGTGACGCTGATCGGTACCGCCGGTTCGGTGGCCGGTGCGCTGGTGTTCTTCCCGCGTGGGGAGTTCTTCTGGGGCACCATCACGATCACCCTGTTCATCTTCTCGGACCTGGTGGACGGGAACATGGCCCGCCAGCTGGGCCGGAGCTCGAAGTGGGGGGCGTTCCTCGACTCCACCCTGGACCGGGTCGCCGACGCGGCGATCTTCGGCGGCCTGGCGATGTGGTACGCGGGCAAGGGTGACGACAACCTGCTGTGCGCGGTGGCGATCTTCTGTCTGGCGAGCGGGCTGGTGGTGTCGTACACGAAGGCGCGGGCGGAGAGCCAGGGCCTGCCGTGCGACGTGTCGGGGCTGGTGGAGCGCGCCGAGCGGCTGGTGGCCGGCCTGGTGGCGGCCGGTGTCGCGGGTCTGCACAAGTTCGGCGTGCCGTACGTGGAGTGGTTGCTGCCGGTGGCGCTGTGGCTGGTGGCGGCGGGCAGCCTGGTGACGGTGTTCCAGCGGGTGCTGACCGTGCGCCGGGAGGCGTTCGAGGCCGACCGAGCGGCGGCCGGGAGCTGATGGGGGGCGTCCTGCGGTGACGGACCGACTGGTGTACTGGGCGTACGCACTGGGGTGGGGGCTGCTGAAGCACCTGCCGGAGCGGGTGGCCCGGGGGCTGTTCGACGGGCTGGCGGACTACGCGTGGCGCAAGCGCGGCAAGCGGGTGCTCCAGCTGGAGGCGAACCTGCGCCGGGTCCGTCCGGAGCTGGACGAGGCCGGGCTGCGGAAGCTGTCCCGGGCCGGGATGCGCTCGTACATGCGGTACTGGATGGAGTCGTTCCGGCTGCCGGTGTGGAGCCGGGAGCGGGTGGCCCGGGACGTCCGGGTGGAGGGCTTCGAGCACGTCCTGGCGGCGATGGAGGCCGGTCGGGGCGCGCTGGTGGCGCTGCCGCACATGGGCAACTGGGACCTCGCGGGGACCTGGGTGGCGCAGCGCGGCCATCCGTTCACCACGGTCGCGGAGCGGTTGAAGCCGGAGCGGCTGTTCGACCGGTTCGTGGAGTTCCGGGAGGGCCAGGGCATGGAGGTCCTGGCGCTGACCGGCGGTTCGGTGAACGTGATCGGCACGCTGGCGCGGCGGCTGCGCGAGGGCCGGCTGGTCTGCCTGGTCGGGGACCGGGACCTGTCGGAGGCCGGGATCGAGGTGTCGTTCTTCGGCGAGCGGACCCGGATGCCGGCGGGGCCGGCGGCGCTGTGCCAGCGGACCGGGGCGGCGTTGCTGCCGGTGACGCTCTGGTACGACGGTCCGCTGCTGCGGGCGCGGATACACCCCGAGGTGCCGGTGCCCGAGGAGGGCGACCGCAAGGAGCGCACCCGGGCGATGACCCAGGCGATGGCGGACGTGTGGGAGGAGGGCATCCGCGTGCACCCGCAGGACTGGCACATGCTGCAGAAGTTCTGGCTGGCGGACCTGCCGGTCCGTGAGACGGTGAAGGCCCCGGCGGCGGGGGAGCGTGCCCCGGAGCCCGCGGCCGAGGCCGCCAAGCCGTAGGGCCGGTCCGCCGCCCGCCCGTACGACTGTCCGAAGGAGCTTGAGGAACCCGTGAAGATCGGCATCGTCTGCCCGTACGACTGGGACGTTCCCGGTGGGGTGCAGTTCCACATCCGGGACCTGGCCGAGCACCTGATCGGGCTGGGTCACGAGGTGTCGGTGCTGGCGCCGGCCGAGGAGGGCGAGGCGCTGCCGCCGTACGTGGTTCCGGCGGGGCGGGCGGTGGCGGTGCCGTACAACGGGTCGGTGGCGCGGCTGAGCTTCGGCATCCTGTCGGCGGCGCGGGTGCGGCGGTGGCTGCACGACGGGCGCTTCGACATCCTGCACGTGCACGAGCCGGCGGCGCCGAGCCTGTCGATACTGGCCGCCTGGTCGGCGACCGGGCCGATGGTGGGGACGTTCCACACCTCCAATCCGCGGTCCCGGATGATGATCGCGGCCTCGCCGATCCTCCAGCCGGGGCTGGAGAAGATCCGGGCCCGGATCGCGGTGTCGGAGTACGCCCGGCGGACCCTGGTGGAGCACCTGGGCGGGGACGCGGTGGTGATCCCCAACGGTGTGGACGTGGGCTTCTTCGCGGAGGCGGAGCCGGACGAGCGCTGGACCGGCGGTGCGGCGAAGGGGGAGCCGGGCACGATCGGTTTCATCGGCCGGATCAACGAGCCGCGCAAGGGCCTGCCGACGCTGCTGGCGGCGCTGCCGAGGATCCTGGCGGAGCGGCCGGGGGTGCGGCTGCTGGTGGCGGGCAAGGGCGACGAGGAGGAGGCGGTCGCGGGCCTGGCGCCCGAGGTGCGCCGGCAGGTGGAGTTCCTCGGCATGGTGAGCGACGTGGAGAAGGCCCGGCTGCTGCGCAGCGTGGACCTGTACGTGGCGCCGAACACCGGTGGCGAGAGCTTCGGGATCATCCTGGTCGAGGCGATGTCCGCGGGCGCGCCGGTGCTGGCGAGCGACCTGGACGCGTTCAAGCAGGTGCTGGACGGCGGGGACGCGGGGGAGCTGTTCCCGGTGGAGGACGCGGAGGCGCTGGCCCGTACGGCGCTGCGGCTGCTGGGCGATCCGGCGCGGCTGGAGGAACTACGGGAGGCGGCCTCGCGGCACGTGCGGCGGTTCGACTGGTCGACGGTCGGCGCGGACATCCTGGCGGTGTACGAGACGGTGACGGCCGGTGCGGCGGCGGTGGTCGAGGAGGACGTGCGCAGCGGGCGGCGGGGCCGGTTCGGGCTGGCCCGGGACTAGACACGGCTGGGCCGTGTCTCATGATTCCCGCCGGACGCGAATCATGAGACACGGCCCAGGGTCCGGTCCGGCGGTCCGTCCGGTCGGGGGTTAGGGTCGGGTGGGTCCGTACCACTGCGACCCACGGGGGCGACGATGCCGCAGATCTCCGTCGACTACTCCGCCGACCTGGCGGGCACCTTCGACCGCCGGGGCCTCGGCCTGGCGATCAACCGGCTGGCCCAGGAGACGATCGACGCGAAGCCGGAGTCCTGCAAGACGGTGTTCCGGCAGAGCGAGGTGCTGGTGGTGGGCACCGGCGGGGCCGCCGGGGACACCCAGGTGTTCGTGGAGTTCCAGATCTTCCCGGGCCGGTCGCCGGAGGCGAAGGCGGCGCTGAGCGAGGGCGTGCTGGCGCTGCTGGCCGAGTACGTCCGGCCGAAGCCGGGGACCAGGCTGTTCACGGCGGTGAACATCGCCGACATCGACCGCGACAGCTACCGGAACGCGACCGCCTGAGGCCGGTTCGGTGACACCCGGTAACGTAGCGGTCCGTGACTACCTGGATCTGGGCCGGCGTGGCCGTGGTGCTGTTCGGCATGTACCTGAGTTGGACGGCCGGCCGCTTGGACCGGCTGCACGCCCGGATCGACGCCGCGCGGGCGGCGCTGGACGCGCAGCTGGTCCGTCGGGCCTCGGTGGCGCTGGAGCTGGCGACGTCCTCGTTGCTGGATCCGGCGGCCTCGCTGCTGCTGCTGGACGCGGCGCACGCGGCCCGGCAGGCGGAGGACGAGCAGCGCGAGGTGGCGGAGAGCCAGTTGAGCCTGGCGCTGCGGGCGGTGTTCGAGGAGCCGGAGCAGGTGGCGGCGCTGGTGGCGGAGCCGGGCGGTGAGGACGCGGTTCGTGATCTGACGGCCGCGGTGCGCCGGGTGCCGATGGCGCGCCGGTTCCACAACGACGCGGTGCGGGCGGCGCGGGCGGTGCGCGAGCACCGGCTGGTGCGTTACTTCCGGCTGGCGGGGAAGGCGCCGTTCCCGCTGGCGTTCGAGATGGACGATGCTCCGCCTCCCGCCCTCACGCCCGAAGGGGCACCTGCTTAAGGTGTCCCCCGGATACGGCCTGTTTGTCGTGTCCCGTCGTCCTGGCTGGACTTGGTGGCGCATCGTTGGGCCATCCGGTCTGCCTACCATAGGGCGATAGCACTGATTCATCTTCGAGTGAGGTCTCACGTGTCCACCACCCCCACCACCGCAGACCAGCCGCAGATCGGCACCGCCCGGGTCAAGCGCGGCATGGCCGAGCAGCTCAAGGGCGGTGTGATCATGGACGTGGTCAACGCCGAGCAGGCCAAGATCGCCGAAGACGCCGGCGCCGTGGCCGTCATGGCGCTGGAGCGGGTTCCGGCGGACATCCGCAAGGACGGCGGCGTGGCCCGCATGTCCGACCCGAACATGATCGAGGAGATCATCGAGGCGGTCTCCATCCCGGTGATGGCGAAGTCCCGCATCGGTCACTTCGTCGAGGCCCAGGTGCTCCAGTCGCTGGGTGTCGACTACATCGACGAGTCCGAGGTGCTGACCCCGGCCGACGAGGTCAACCACTCGGACAAGTGGGCGTTCACCACCCCCTTCGTCTGCGGCGCCACCAACCTGGGCGAGGCCCTGCGCCGCATCGCCGAGGGCGCGGCCATGATCCGCTCGAAGGGTGAGGCCGGCACCGGCAACGTCGTCGAGGCCGTCCGCCACCTGCGCCAGATCAAGAACGAGATCGGCCACCTGCGCGCGCTGGACAACAACGAGCTGTTCGCCGCCGCCAAGGAGCTGCGCGCTCCGTACGAGCTGGTCAAGGAGGTCGCCGAGCTCGGCAAGCTGCCGGTCGTGCTGTTCTCCGCCGGTGGCGTGGCCACCCCGGCCGACGCCGCGCTGATGCGCCAGCTGGGCGCCGAGGGCGTCTTCGTCGGCTCCGGCATCTTCAAGTCGGGCGACCCGGCCAAGCGTGCCGCCGCCATCGTGAAGGCCACCACCTTCTTCGACGACCCGAAGATCATCGCCGACGCCTCCCGCAACCTGGGCGAGGCCATGGTCGGCATCAACTGCGACACCCTGCCGGAGACCGAGCGCTACGCCAACCGCGGCTGGTAACCACCCGCGGTTCCCGGGACGGCCCGCCGCAGCGCCTCGGTGCGCGGCGGGCCGCACCACGTAGTCCGTCGTAACGATCGATTGAGGTTGAAGACCGTGAGCACTCCTGTCATCGGCGTCCTCGCCCTGCAGGGCGACGTCCGCGAGCACCTGGTGGCGCTGGCCGAGGCCGACGCGCTCGCCCGTCCGGTGCGCCGCGCCGAGGAGCTGGCCGAGGTCGACGCGCTGGTGATCCCCGGCGGGGAGTCCACCACCATGTCCAAGCTGGCCCTGCTGTTCGGCGTGATGGAGCCGCTGCGCGAGCGGGTCGCCGCCGGGATGCCGGTCTACGGCACCTGCGCGGGCATGATCATGCTGGCGGACAAGATCCTGGACGGCCGCGAGGACCAGGAGACCGTCGGCGGCATCGACATGACGGTGCGCCGCAACGCCTTCGGCCGCCAGAACGAGTCCTTCGAGTCCGGGATCGAGTTCGCGGGCCTGGACGACGCGCCGGTGCACGGCGTCTTCATCCGCGCCCCCTGGGTCGAGTCGGTCGGCGCGGGCGTCAAGGTGCTGGCCCAGCTGCCCGCCGCGGACGGTCCGGAGAGCCGGATCGTGGCGGTGCGCCAGGGCAATCTGCTGGCCACCTCCTTCCACCCGGAACTGACCGGAGACCACCGGGTGCACGCGTACTTCGTGCGCATGGTCGAGGACCACCTCGCCGGTAAGTAGGCCACCACCGACCGTGTGCGCCTCACCGGTGGCGACACCGGTAAGATCTCATCTGTTCATTTCCCTTTGGCGACGTAAAGGAGCTGGCGATGTCCGGCCACTCTAAGTGGGCTACCACCAAGCACAAGAAGGCCGTGATCGACGCCAAGCGCGGCAAGCTCTTCGCCAAGATGATCAAGAACATCGAGGTGGCGGCGCGCACCGGCGGTCCCGACCCGGCGGGCAACCCGACCCTGTACGACGCCATCCAGAAGGCGAAGAAGAGCTCGGTCCCGATCGACAACATCAACCGCGCCGTCAAGCGCGGTGGCGGTCTGGAGGCCGGCGGCGCCGACTACCAGACCATCATGTACGAGGGCTACGGCCCGAACGGCGTCGCGGTCCTGATCGAGTGCCTCACCGACAACCGCAACCGCGCCGCCTCCGACGTCCGCGTCGCGATGACCCGCAACGGCGGCTCGATGGCCGACCCGGGTTCGGTGTCCTACCTGTTCACCCGCAAGGGTGTCGTCATCGTCCCCAAGGCCGACGGCGTGGACGAGGACAAGCTGTTCGAGGTCGTCCTGGACCAGGAGCCGGAGGAGATCAACGACCTCGGCGACTCGTTCGAGATCGTCTCCGAGGCCTCGAAGATGGTCGCCGTGCGCACCGCGCTGGTCGACGCCGGCGTCGACTACGACTCGGCCGAGGCCAACTTCCTGCCCAGCATGCAGGTCGAGCTGGACGTCGACGGCGCCCGCAAGATCCTGAAGCTGATCGACGCGCTGGAGGACAGCGACGACGTGCAGAACGTCTTCGCCAACTTCGACATCTCCGACGAGGTCGGTGCGCAGCTCGACGCCGAGTGATCACGGCGTCGATCGACGGCGCGTGACCGTTCTCACTGCCCGGCCCGGTGGTCCCTGGACCACCGGGCCGGTGTCGTCGGTCGGGTTGTCGGACCCGGACGGTAGCCTTCGCAGGTCGCCTGCGAGCGACGATCGACGAGAGGCGGGGCGAGTGGTACGGGTACTGGGCGTGGACCCGGGGCTGACCAGGTGCGGGGTCGGCGTGGTCGAGGGAGCGCCGGGCCGACCGCTGCGGATGGCCGGGGTCGGTGTGGTGCGCACCCCCGCCGACGCCGAGATCGGGCAGCGGCTGCTCCAGGTCGAGCGGGGCCTGGAGGCCTGGCTGGACGAGCACCGGCCCGACCTGGTCGCCGTCGAGCGGGTCTTCGCCCAGCACAACGTGCGCACGGTGATGGGCACCGCCCAGGCCAGCGCGGTCGCGATGCTCTGCGCCACCCGGCGCGGCATCCCCGTCACCCTGCACACCCCCAGCGAGGTCAAGGCCGCCGTCACCGGCTCCGGCCGGGCCGACAAGGCGCAGGTCACCGCCATGGTGCAGCGCCTGCTGCGGCTGGACGCGCCGCCCAAGCCGGCCGACGCCGCCGACGCGCTGGCGCTGGCCATCTGCCACATCTGGCGCGGCGGGGCGACGAACCGGCTGGAGGCCGCCGTCCAGGCCGCCCGCACCACGCCCCGCGCCGCCTCGGCGGCGTCCCTGAAGACCCGTACCACCCCCGTGAGAGGGAGCGTTCGATGATCGCCTTCGTGCAGGGCCCCGTGGCGGCCGTCTCCTCCGGGACGGCGGTGGTCGAGGTCGGCGGGGTCGGCATGGCCGTGCAGTGCACCCCGAACACCCTGGCCGGGCTGCGGCTGGGCGAGCCGGCCCGGCTGGCCACCTCGCTGGTGGTCCGGGAGGACTCGCTGACCCTGTTCGGCTTCGCGGACGACGACGAGCGCGCGGTGTTCGAGATCCTCCAGGCCGCTCCGGGAGTCGGCCCCAAGCTGGCGCAGGCGATCCTCGGCGTGCACAGCCCCGACGCGCTGCGTGCCGCGATCGCGGGCGGCGACGAGAAGGCGCTGGTCGCCGTGCCGGGCATCGGCAAGGCGAAGGCGGCCAAGCTGCTGCTGGAGTACAAGGACAAGCTGGGCGCCCCGCACGGCGCCGTCCCCGCGCAGAAGCCGCTCGCCGCCGGTCCGGCGCCGTGGAGCGAGCAGCTGCACTCCGCGCTGACCGGCCTCGGCTACGCGCCGCGCGAGGCGGACGAGGCGGTCTCGGCCGTCACGCCGGAGGCCGAGGCGCAGGCCACGCCGGACGTCGGCGCCCTGCTCAGGCTCGCCCTGCGCGGTCTCAACCGGGCCCGCTGACCACCTGCCGATCTGTCTTTTTGTCGACACTGGAGACTCTGGAGCCCGCGAGGATGTACGACTCGGAACCCGCCGACCGGCTGGTCACGGCCGCGGCCGACGGTGAGGACCAGGCGGTGGAGGCGGCGCTGCGCCCCAAGCTGCTGGACGAGTTCATCGGCCAGGAGCGGGTGCGCGAGCAGCTGTCCCTGGTGCTCCAGGCCGCCCGCCAGCGCGGCAGCGCGCCCGACCACGTGCTGCTGAGCGGCCCCCCCGGGCTCGGCAAGACCACCCTGTCCATGATCATCGCGGCCGAGCTGGGCGCCCCGATCCGGATCACCTCCGGCCCGGCCATCCAGCACGCCGGGGACCTCGCGGCGATCCTCTCCTCGCTCACCGAGGGCGAGGTGCTCTTCCTCGACGAGATCCACCGGATGTCCCGGCCGGCCGAGGAGATGCTCTACATGGCGATGGAGGACTACCGGGTCGACGTGATCGTCGGCAAGGGTCCGGGCGCCACCGCCATCCCGCTGGAGCTGCCGCCCTTCACCCTGGTCGGCGCCACCACCCGGGCCGGCCTGCTGCCGCCCCCGCTGCGCGACCGCTTCGGCTTCACCGGGCACATGGAGTTCTACGCCCCGGCCGAGCTCCAGCGGGTGGTGCACCGGTCGGCCGCCCTGCTGGACGTCGAGATAGACCCGGCCGGCGCGGCCGAGATCGCCGGGCGCTCGCGCGGCACCCCGCGCATCGCCAACCGGCTGCTGCGCCGGGTCCGTGACTACGCGCAGGTCCGCCACGACGGGCAGGTCACCGCCGGGATCGCCGCCCAGGCGCTGGACGTCTACGAGGTCGACGCCCGCGGGCTGGACCGGCTGGACCGCGCGGTGCTGAACGCGCTGCTGCGGCTGTTCGGCGGTGGACCGGTCGGTTTGTCGACACTCGCGGTGGCCGTGGGGGAGGAGGCCGAGACGGTCGAGGAGGTCGCCGAGCCCTTCCTGGTCCGCGAGGGACTGCTCGCCCGGACCCCGCGCGGCCGGATCGCCACCGCCGCCGCCTGGCAGCACCTGGGCCTGACCCCGCCGGTCCAGACCACTCGCGGCGGCGTTCCGGCCCAGCCGGAGCCGTCCTCCGCCGACGAAAGTTGACCGCCATCGGCTGAACGGGTGACTGGGGCCGGGCGGTTCCCGGCCGGGGTTCCCCTGGTGGCGCACGGGGGAGGCCGGAGCGACGTCCGGGGAAACCGTGCAGGCGGAGGGTCGCCACTTTCGGCGGCAGGATGCGATGCTTGGCGTTGTCCGATCGATTCTGGGTCGCCTAGAATCCGCCGGACCGCCCCTCTCACCTGACGGGCCGACCAATACCACACAGGCCGCCGGTCGGCGGCCCGTAAAGGACCCTGGCTGCAGTGAACCTCATCATCCTTCTCCTCCCGATCATCGCGATCGTGCTCATGTTCCGGTCGCAGAAGAAGCGCCAGCAGCAGCAGCAGCAGATGCAGACGGCGCTGGAGCCCGGGGCGGGGGTGCGCACCATCGGCGGCCTGTACGCCCAGGTGAAGGCGGTCAACGAGGAGACCGTCGAGCTGGAGATCGCGCCCGGCGTGGTCACCCACTTCACCAAGAGCGCGATCGCGGCGGTCCTGGACTTCCAGGACTACGACGCGATCATCAACGGCCGCCCCGCCGATGAGGAGCTTCCCGAGCCGGAGGCCGAGGACGCCGACGCCGAGCCGGCCGGGGACAAGCCGCTGACGCTCACCAAGGACAGCGCCGAGAAGGGCGATGCCGAGGGCGGGGCTCCCGCGAGCAAGTAGTACGGACGGGCAACCCGCCCGGCCGCGCGGCGCAGTGTGCCGCGAGCCCACAGGACCTCAGGGCCGCAGAACCGCCGTACCCCCGTCCAGTCAACGCACCGGCCGGGGGTACGGCCGGGAAAGTGGCATGGACAGGGAGAAACGAGCAAGGTGGCAACACCCAAGTCGCGCCCGCGCGACGGCTACCCAGGGCGGGCACTGGCCCTCATCCTGGTCGTCACCGTCGGACTGGTCGCCCTCATGTTCGGGACGGGCACCACCAAGCCCCGGCTCGGTATCGACCTCGCCGGTGGCACCAGCATCACACTGACCGCGAAGTCGACTGATCCCAAGGCGCTCAACAAGTCCAACATGGACATCGCCGTCTCGATCATCGAGCGCCGCGTCAACGGTATGGGTGTCTCCGAGGCGGAGGTCCAGACCCAGGGCTCGGACACGATCATCGTGAACATCCCCAAGGGCGGCGACCGGCAGAACGCGGCGGACCAGGTGGGTACCACCGCCAAGCTGTTCTTCCGCCCCGTGCTGGCCGTGGCCCCCAGCGGCATCAGCGCCCCGGCGCCCACCGGCACCCCGTCCGCGGGCGCCACCGGCACCCCGGGCGCGACCCCGTCCGCCGGCGCCACCCCGGCGGCCACCGGCGCCGCCCCGTCCGCGGGCGCGAGCGCCACCAAGCAGGGCCGCGCCGCGAGCGAGGCACTGGCCGCCGAGGGCACCACCCCGACCGCCGCCGCCACCGGCGCGGCGAGCGGCGCTCCCGCCGCCACCGGCAGCGCGGCCCCGGCCGCCACCGGCGCCCCGAGCGCCGCGGCCACCCAGCCGAGCGCCGCCGACATCAGTGCCGCGATGACCCAGGGCACCGTCCCGCCGGAGCTGGCCGCCGCGTTCGCCGCCCTGGACTGCTCCAAGCCCGAGGTCCGCGCCGCCCAGACCGGCGCCGAGGACAAGGCCGTCGTCGCCTGCTCCCAGAAGGCCGAGAACGGCTACTACGAGAAGCTCGCCCTCGGCCCGGTGGCCGTGAAGGGCGCGGACGTCTCCAAGGCCCAGGCCACCATCGACACCCAGACCGGCGCCGGCTGGCAGGTCCAGCTCCAGTTCAACGGCACCGGCGCCGACGCCTTCTCCAAGGTCACCGGCCAGCTGGCCACCCAGGCCCCGCCGACCAACCAGTTCGCCATCGAGCTGGACAACCAGGTGGTCTCCCACCCGCAGGTCAACGGACCGATCCCGGGCGGCAGCGCGGTCATCACCGGCCGCTTCTCGCAGGCCGAGGCGCAGGACCTCGCCAACGTGCTCAGCTACGGCGCCCTGCCGCTGGAGTTCGCCAAGAGCGACATCACCACCGTCTCCCCGGCGCTCGGCAGCGACCAGCTCAAGGCCGGCCTGGTCGCCGGCCTGATCGGCATGGTCCTGGTGGTCGCCTACTCGCTGATCTACTACCGCGGCCTCGGCCTGGTCTCGATCGCCGGTCTGCTCGTCTCGGCGGCCCTGACCTACTCGATCATGAGCCTGCTCGGCAACGCGATCGGCTTCGCACTCAACCTGCCGGCGGTCTGCGGCGCGATCGTCGCGATCGGCATCACCGCCGACTCCTTCATCGTGTACTTCGAGCGCATCCGCGACGAGGTCCGCGAGGGCGCCCCGCTGCGCCCGGCGGTCCAGCGGGCCTGGCCGCGCGCCCGGCGCACCATCCTGGTCTCGGACTTCGTGTCCTTCCTCTGTGCCGCCGTGCTCTACGTGGTCTCGGTCGGCAAGGTCCAGGGCTTCGCGTTCACCCTGGGCCTGACCACGGCGCTCGACGTCGTGGTGATCTTCCTCTTCACCAAGCCGCTGATCACGCTGCTGGCCCGTCGCAAGTTCTTCCTGAACGGCCACCCGTGGTCCGGCCTGGACCCGAAGCGGCTGGGCGCCCGCCCGCCGCTGCGCAGCAGCCGTCGCCGTAGCCCCTCCTCTGCCGCCGTGAAGGAGGCCTGACACCGTGTCACGCTTCTCCAACCTGGGCCACCGGCTCTACCAGGGCGAAGTCAGCTTCGACTTCGTCGGTCGCCGCAAGCTCTGGTACTCCATCTCCGGCGTGATCGTGCTCGTCGCGGCGATCGGCCTGGCCATGGGCCTGCACCTGGGCATCGAGTTCAAGGGCGGCTCGGTCTACACCGTGTCCAAGCCCGGCCTGACGGTCTCCCAGGCGCAGGAGACCGCGGACGGGATCGTCTCCTCCCACCCGCTGGTGCAGTCGACCGACAGCGGCAAGATCCGCATCCAGGTCAGCACCGAGGAGACGAAGAGCTCGGACGAGATCCGTTCCGAGCTCTCGCAGAAGCTCAGCGTGCCGCTGGACACCGTCGAGGCCCAGGTGATCGGCCCCAGCTGGGGCAAGCAGATCTCCCAGAAGGCGCTCACCGGCCTGATCGTCTTCATGGTCCTGGTGACGGTCTACCTGGCGATCGCCTTCGAGTGGCGGATGGCGGTGGCCGCCCTGGTGGCCCTCATCCACGACCTCCTGATCACCATCGGGGTGTACGCCCTGGTGGGCTTCGAGGTCACCCCGGGTACGGTGATCGGCTTCCTGACCATCCTCGGGTACTCGCTCTACGACACGGTCGTCGTCTTCGACACCGTGAAGGAGAACACCAAGGGGCTCACCAAGCAGAACAAGCGCACCTACAGCGACGCCGCCAACGCGGGTCTCAACCAGACCCTGGTGCGCTCGCTCAACACCACCGTGGTGGCGCTGCTGCCGGTCGCCGCGCTGCTGTTCATCGGCGGCGGCTTCCTGGGCGCCGGCACCCTGAACGACATCTCGCTCGCGCTGTTCATCGGCCTCGCGGCCGGTGCGTACTCCTCGATCTGCGTCGCCACCCCGCTGCTGGCGCAGCTCAAGGAGGAGGAGCCGGAGATGAAGGCCCTGCGCAAGCGGGTCCTCCAGCACCGGGCCGCGGCTGCCGCCAAGGGCGAGACCGAGGAGGGCGTCCTCGGCGACGAGGAGTCGGCGGACGAGGAGCAGCCTGCGGGTATGGTCGGACAGCGTGGCCGCTCGGCCGGCACCGCCCGTGCCAAGGGCCGTCCGTCCACCAAGCGCTGACCCCGATCACGAACCCGAGGAATGACACCGTGACCACCGCCGACACCGCACTGGCCGAGCTGCTGAACAGCCGGATCCGGGACGTCCCGGACTACCCGAAGCCGGGTGTGCTGTTCAAGGACATCGCGCCGCTGCTCGCCGACGCCGAGGCCTTCGGCGCCCTCACCCGGGCGCTGGCGGACCGGGCCCTGGAGCTCGGTGCGACCAAGGTGGTCGGCCTGGAGGCGCGCGGCTTCGTGCTGGCGGCTCCGGCGGCCGTCGCGGCCGGGCTCGGCTTCGTGCCGATCCGCAAGCAGGGCAAGCTGCCCGGCGAGGTGTTCCGGCGCAGCTACGAGCTGGAGTACGGCTCGGCGACGCTGGAGGTGCAGTGCGACGCCTTCGAGCCCGGTGAGAGGGTGCTGGTGGTGGACGACGTCCTGGCCACCGGCGGCACCATCGGCGCCTCGCTGGACCTGGTGAAGGAGGCCGGCGCCGAGCTGGTGGGCGTCGTGGTGCTGATGGAGCTGGGCTTCCTGGACGGCCGCGAGCGGCTGGCCGGGCACCTCGGCGGCGCTCCGCTGGAGACGCTGGTCACGGTCTGACGGATCGGTCGGAGGGACGGCGGTCGGAACATCCGGCCGCCGTCCTTCCGTTTCCTGGCCCGGCCGGATGAACACCGGGGCGCCCGGCTCGGTACCATGAAGATTCATCCCCTCCCGGTTGTGTCCGACCGTTCGGACCTCGGCAAGGGGTCGGTCCGGTGCCCCGAGGAGTTGTCCTTGCCCGACGAGGTTGTGCCCACGGCCGCAGCGGCCGCCCCCGAAAACCGTCCCACGCCCTCGGGGGCCACCCCGGCACGCCCGGCGCCGACCTCCTCGCGTTCGCTCGGCCCCTCCGGCCGCGGTTCCACCGGCGGCATGCGGGCCCGGCTGGCCCGCCTCGGCGGCCAGCGCTCCAGCGTGCTCAACCCCGTCCTGGAGCCGCTGTTCCGCTCGATCCGGGCCAACGACCCCAAGGCCGACCCGGCGCTGCTGCGGGACATAGAGCGGGCCTACGCGGTGGCCGAGAAGTGGCACCGGGGGCAGAAGCGCAAGAGCGGCGACCCGTACATCACCCACCCGCTGGCCGTCGCGACGATCCTCGCCGAGCTCGGCATGGACGCCCCGACGCTGATGGCCGGGCTGCTGCACGACACCGTCGAGGACACCGACTACGGCCTGGAGACCCTGCGCAAGGACTTCGGCGACTCGGTGGCCCTGCTGGTGGACGGCGTCACCAAGCTGGACCGGGTCAAGTTCGGCGAGGCCGCGCAGGCCGAGACCGTCCGCAAGATGGTCGTCGCGATGGCCAAGGACCCGCGGGTCCTGGTGATCAAGCTGGCCGACCGCCTGCACAACATGCGCACGATGCGCTACCTCAAGCGGGAGAAGCAGGAGAAGAAGGCCCGCGAGACCCTGGAGATCTACGCCCCGCTGGCGCACCGGCTGGGCATGAACACCATCAAGTGGGAGCTGGAGGACCTCGCCTTCGCGATCCTCTACCCCAAGATGTACGACGAGATCGTCCGGCTGGTCGCCGAGCGCGCCCCCAAGCGGGACGAGTACCTGGCGACCGTCATCGACCAGGTCCAGGCGGACCTGCGCGGCGCCCGGATCACCGCCTCCGTCACCGGCCGGCCGAAGCACTACTACTCGGTCTACCAGAAGATGATCGTCCGGGGCCGGGACTTCGCGGAGATCTACGACCTGGTGGGCATCCGGGTCCTGGTCGACACCGTCCGCGACTGCTACGCGGCGCTGGGCACCATCCACGCGCGGTGGAACCCGGTGCCGGGGCGGTTCAAGGACTACATCGCGATGCCCAAGTTCAACATGTACCAGTCGCTGCACACCACGGTGATCGGTCCCGGCGGCAAGCCCGTCGAACTCCAGATCCGCACCTTCGACATGCACCGGCGGGCCGAGTACGGCATCGCCGCGCACTGGAAGTACAAGCAGCGCGCGGTGGCCGGGGCCTCCAAGGTCCGCACCGACACCCCGACCCAGGTCCGCAAGGACGACAAGGCCGGCGCCGTCAACGAGATGGCCTGGCTGCGGCAGCTGCTGGACTGGCAGAAGGAGACCGCCGACCCGGGCGAGTTCCTGGAGTCGCTCCGCTTCGACCTGGCCAGCAACGAGGTCTTCGTCTTCACGCCCAAGGGCGACGTGATAGCCCTGCCGGCCGGGGCCACCCCGGTCGACTTCGCCTTCGCGGTGCACACCGAGGTCGGCTACCGGACGATAGGCGCCCGGGTCAACGGGCGGCTGGTGCCGCTGGAGTCGACCCTGGAGAACGGCGACACCGTCGAGGTGTTCACCTCCAAGGCGGAGAACGCCGGCCCGTCCCGAGACTGGCTGGGCTTCGTCAAGTCGCCGCGCGCCCGCAACAAGATCCGCGCCTGGTTCTCCAAGGAGCGCCGCGAGGAGGCGATCGAGCACGGCAAGGAGGCGATCGTCCGGGCGATGCGCAAGCAGGGCCTGCCGATCCAGCGGATCCTGACCGGCGACTCGCTGGTCACCCTGGCCCACGAGATGCGCTACCCCGACATCTCCTCGCTGTACGCCGCGATCGGCGAGGGCCACGTCGCCGCGCCGAACATCGTGCAGAAGCTGGTCCAGGCGCTCGGCGGCGAGGAGGGCGCGACCGAGGACCTGGCGGAGACCGCCACCCCGACCCACGACAACCGCCGCGCGGTGCGCCGCCGGGCCAAGGGCGACCCGGGCGTGATCGTCAAGGGCGTCGAGGACGTCTGGGTCAAGCTCTCCCGCTGCTGCACCCCGGTGCCGGGCGACCCGATCGTCGGCTTCGTGACCCGCGGCAACGGCGTCTCGGTGCACCGCGCCGACTGCGTCAACGTGGAGGCGCTGAGCCAGCAGCCCGAGCGCATGATCGACGTCGAATGGGCGGCCACCCAGTCCTCGGTCTTCCTGGTGGCCATCCAGGTCGAGGCGCTGGACCGCTCCCGGCTGCTCTCCGACGTCACCCGGGTGCTCTCCGACCAGCACGTCAACATCCTGTCGGCGGCGGTGCAGACCTCCCGGGACCGGGTCGCGATGAGCCGCTTCACCTTCGAGATGGGCGACCCGAAGCACCTGGGCCACGTGCTCAAGGCGGTGCGCGGCGTCGAGGGCGTGTACGACGTCTACCGCGTCACCTCCGCCCGCAACAAGTAGCGGACGGGTACGCGGAAGGCCCCCGGGAACCCTCCCGGGGGCCTTCGCCGTTCAGCGCGTCGGACGACGGTCAGCCGCTGAACTCCTCCTGGCTCCTGTGGGCCTGCTCCAGCAGGGTCCGGACGCCGTCCAGCTCGGACTCCAGCTTGGCGACCTTGGAGGCGTTGCCGGCCGAGCGGGCCTTGTCCAGGTCGGCCTGGATCTTGTCGGCCTTCGCCTGGAACAGCCCGACCATGCCGGCCGCGCGGGCCTTGGCCTCAGGGTTGGAGCGCTTCCACTCGGTGTCCTCGGCCTCGCGGATGGCCCGCTCGACCACGTTCAGCCGACCGTCCAGCTTCGGACGGACCTCGCGCGGCACGTGCCCGATCGCCTCCCAGCGCTCGTTCACCTCGCGCAGCGCGGCCTTGGCGGCCTTGAGGTCGGTGATCGGCAGGATCGCCTCGGCCTCGGTGGCCAGCGCCTCCTTGAGCTTCTGGTTCTCCACCTGCTCGGCGTCCCGCTCGCTGAACACCGAGGAACGGGCCTGGAAGAAGACGTCCTGGGCGCCGCGGAACCGCGCCCACAGCTCGTCCTCGACGTCCCGCTGGGCCCGGCCGGCGGCCTTCCAGCGCGCCATCAGGTCGCGGTAGGCGGCGGCGGTGCTGCCCCACTCCGTGGACGAGGACAGCGCCTCGGCCTCGGAGACCAGCGCCTCCTTGGTCTGCCGGGCCTTCTCGCGCTCGGCGTCCAGGGTGGCGAAGTGCGCCTTGCGGTGCTTGGAGAAGACCGAGCGGGCGTGCGAGAAGCGGTGCCACAGCTCGTCGTCGCTCTTGCGGTCCAGCCGCGGCAGGCCCTTCCAGGTGTCCACCAGCGCGCGCAGCCGGTCCCCGGCCTCCCGCCACTGGGTGGACTCGGCGAGCTGCTCGGCCTCGGAGACCAGGGCCTCCTTGGCCGAGCGGGCGTCGTCCTGGGCCTTGGCGCGGGCGGCCTTGCGCTCCTCGCGCCGGCTCTCGATCTCGCCGGCGAGCGTGTCCAGCCGCTTGGCCAGCGACTCCAGGTCACCGACCGCATGCCCCTCGACGACCTGGGCGCGCAGGTGCTCCAACGCGGCCTGGGCGTCCTTGGCGGCCAGGTCGGTGGTGCGCACCCGCTTCTCCAGCAGGCCGATCTCCACCTCGATGCCCTGGTACTTGCGCTCGAAGTAGGCGAGGGCCTCCTCGGGCGAGCCGGCCTGCCAGGAACCGACGGCGCGTTCGCCGTCGGCCGTCCTGACGTAGACCGTGCCCTGCTCGTCCACACGGCCCCACGGGTCGCTGCTCATAGCGCGTCCTCCACATGACGTCGCGCCCGCGCCGGGGCGGCGCGCGTCCGTCGTCCACAGTTGATGTGCGGCGGACCGAAAGAGTCCGCCGTCCCCGTCCGCCGTGCTTGCTGCCGAGGGTGACGGCCAGGCGGGTGCGGGCACCCTATACGACGCCAACATAGGCGACCAGGCCCGGTGCTGTCCGCATCCGGGCCGGGCGATTTCGGGCCGGGGCCGTCCGGGAGCCGCACGCGGGCGGCCTCCGGACGGCCCCGGAACGGGTCAGCCCTTCGCCACCGTAACGGTGTTGAAGGTGACGTCGGCCATCGGGTGGCCGTCCGGGGTGCCCTCCAGGGTGCCCGCGGCGGCGATCTTCTGGACCACGTCCAGGCCACCGGTGATCTTGCCGAAGGGGGTGTAGTCCGGCGGCAGCTTGGTGTCCTTGTAGACCAGGAAGAACTGGCTGCCGTTGGTGCCCGGGCCGGAGTTGGCCATCGCCACGGTGCCGGCCGGGTAGGTCGCGCCGGGCAGGTTCTCGTCCGCGAACTTGTAGCCGGGGCCGCCGGTGCCGCCGGGGACGGTCGCGCTGGCCGTCGGGTCGCCGCACTGGAGCACGAAGATGCCGTCCGTGGTGAGGCGGTGGCACTTGGTGTGGTCGAAGAACTGCTCGCCGGCCAGGAAGGCGAAGGAGTTCACCGTGTGCGGGGCCTTGGCCGCGTCCAGCGCGACCGTCACCTTGCCGCAGTTGCTGTCCAGCGTCATGACGTACGAACCGCTCGGGTCGATCGTCATGGCCGGCTCGGCCTGCCACTTCTTGCCGTTGGGCGCGCCCGGCGCCGGGGCGGCGCAGCCCTCGACCGGCTTGCGGGTCGGGGTGGTCGGCTCCGCCGTGCTGGTGGGCGCCGCCTGGGGGTCGGCCGAGGCCGAGGCCTTGGTGTCGCCCTTGTCGTCCGAGCTGAACGCGCCGGTGGCGATCAGGGTGCCACCGCCCGCCAGCACCACGACGGCGAGCGAGGCGCCCAGGATCGTGTTGCGGCGCTTGCGCGCGGCCGCGGCCGCCACCCGGCGCTCCATCTGGCGCTCGTACTTGTCTCGGGCGAGCTGCCGCCGCCGCTGTTCGCTGCTGACCACCGGCCGTGTCTCCTACGGGATGTGCGGGAAAAGTGGATGGATTCCGGAGCGGATCATCGCATCCCTCGGCGGCCAAGTGTAGGGACCGGGCCCGTAAGAACCCGGTGAACCCACCACCCGGCGGTGCCCCGCCACCCCTATCTGGTTCGCAACCGGGCCCGGAGCGCCGGTAGGCTGCACCTGAATCATCACCGGCTGCATCGACACTGGTAGGCGCCGCAGCCGACCGCCGCACACCGAAGGACGCGCGTGTTCATCGCCGGATTCCCCGCTGGAGCCTGGGGCACCAACTGCTACCTGGTCGCCCCGGCGGCGGGCGAGGAGTGCGTCATCGTCGACCCCGGCCACCAGGCGACCCGCGGCGTCGAGGAGATGGTCCGCGAGCACCGGCTGAAGCCCGTCGCCGTGCTGCTCACCCACGGCCACATCGACCACGTGGCCTCGGTGGTCCCGATCTGCGGCGCCCGCGGCGTCCCGGCCTGGATCCACCCCGAGGACCGGTTCATGATGTCCGACCCGGAGAAGGCGATCGGCCGCTCCCTGGGCACCCAGCTGATGGGTGAGCTCACCGTCGGAGAGCCCGACGACGTGCGCGAGCTCACCGACGGCGGCGTGCTGGAGCTGGCCGGCCTGCGGCTCACCGTGGACCACGCCCCGGGCCATACCAAGGGGTCGGTGACCTTCCGGACGCCCGGTGCCGAGGACCTCCCTCCGGTGCTCTTCTCGGGCGACCTGCTGTTCGCCGGCTCCATCGGGCGTACCGACCTCCCGGGCGGGGACAGCGGAGCGATCATGAACTCGCTGGCCCGGGTGTGCCTGCCCCTCGACGACTCCACCGTGGTCCTCTCCGGCCACGGCGGTCAGACCACCATCGGCCGTGAGCGCGCCACCAACCCCTACCTCCGACAGGCAGCGGGGGCGGCCGGCGCCCCGGCTTTCCCGCGACGAGGAATGTGACGGAAGAGAAGTTGAACACCTTCACCGCCCCCAAGGGCACGTACGACCTGCTGCCCCCCAGCTCCGCGACCTTCCTGGCGGTCCGCGAGCGCATCGCCGCACCCGCCCGCCGGGCCGGTTACGGCTACGTCGAGACCCCGGTCTTCGAGGACGTGAAGCTGTTCTCCCGCGGTGTCGGCGAGTCCACCGACATCGTCACCAAGGAGATGTACACCCTCACCACCAAGGGCGGCGACGAGCTCGCGCTGCGCCCCGAGGGCACCGCCTCGGTGCTGCGCGCCGCGCTGCAGGCCAACCTGCACAAGCAGGGCAACCTGCCGGTCAAGCTCTGGTACTCCGGCTCGTACTACCGCTACGAGCGCGCCCAGAAGGGCCGCTACCGCCAGTTCTCCCAGGTCGGCGCCGAGGCGATCGGCGCCGAGGACCCGGCGCTGGACGCCGAGCTGATCATCCTGGCCGACGACGCCTTCCGGTCGATGGGCCTGCGCGACTACTCGCTGCTGCTCAACAGCCTCGGCGACAAGCAGTGCCGCCCGGTCTACCGCGCCGCGCTGATCGAGTTCCTCTCCGGGCTGGACCTGGACGAGGAGACCCGCCGCCGCGCCGAGATCAACCCGCTGCGCGTCCTCGACGACAAGCGGGAGTCGGTGCAGGCCCAGCTGGTCGGCGCCCCGATGCTGCGCGACTACCTGTGCGAGGCGTGCAAGGCGTACGACGAGAAGGTCCGCGAGCTGCTCACCGCGGCGGGCGTGGCCTTCGTGGACGACCCCAAGCTGGTGCGCGGCCTGGACTACTACACCCGCACCACCTTCGAGTTCGTGCACAACGGCCTCGGCGCCCAGTCCGCGATCGGCGGCGGCGGCCGCTACGACGGCCTGTCCGAGATGATCGGCGGCCCTGCGCTGCCCTCGGTCGGCTGGGCACTCGGCGTGGACCGCACCTTCCTCGCGCTGGAGGCCGAGGGCGTCACCCTCGACCTGCCGGCCGCCACCGCCGTGTACGCCGTCGCGCTCGGCGAAGAAGCCAAGAACGTCCTGTTCGCCAAGGTGATCGAGCTGCGCCGGGCCGGCGTGGCCACCGACCTCGCCTTCGGCGTCAAGAGCATCAAGAACGCCATGAAGTCCGCCGACCGGTCCGGCGCCCGCTTCGCCCTGATCGCCGGGGACCGGGACCTCGCCGAGGGCGTCGTCCAGCTCAAGGACATGAGCACCGGCGAACAGACCCCCGTCGCCCTCGACGCACTCGTCACCACCCTGAAGGAGAAGCAGCTGTGATCCGCACGCACGACGCGGGCACGCTCCGCCCGGAGCACGCAGGCACCACCGTCACCCTGGCCGGCTGGGTCGCCCGCCGCCGCGACCACGGCGGCGTCGCCTTCATCGACCTGCGCGACGCCTCCGGCACCGTGCAGATCGTGGTCCGCGACCTCGACTCGGTGCACGGCCTGCGCGCCGAGTACTGTGTCAAGGTCGTCGGCGACGTCCGGGTCCGCCCCGAGGGCAACGAGAACCCGGACATCCCGACCGGCGCCGTCGAGGTCGTCGTCAGCGCGATCGAGGTGCTCTCCGAGGCCGCCCCGCTGCCCTTCCCGGTCGCCGAGTACGAGCCGGGCACGGTCAACGAGGAGGTCCGGCTGCGCTACCGCTACCTGGACCTGCGCCGCGAGGGCCCGGCCAAGGGCCTGCGACTGCGCTCGAAGGTCAACAACATCATCCGCCGGGTGATGGAGGAGAACGACTACCTCGACATCGAGACGCCGTACCTCACCCGCTCCACCCCCGAGGGCGCCCGCGACTTCCTGGTCCCGGTCCGCCTCCAGCCGGGCCACTGGTACGCCCTGCCGCAGTCGCCGCAGCTGTTCAAGCAGCTGCTGATGGTGGCCGGCATGGAGCGCTACTACCAGATCGCCCGCTGCTTCCGCGACGAGGACTTCCGGGCCGACCGGCAGCCGGAGTTCACCCAGCTCGACATCGAGGCCTCGTTCGTCGACCAGGAGGACATCCTGGCCCTCGGCGAGAAGATCATCGGTGCCATCTGGCGCGAGGTGCACGGCTACGAGGTCCCGAACCCGCTGCCGCGGATGACCTACGCGGACGCCATGGGCCGCTACGGTTCGGACAAGCCGGACGTCCGCTTCGGCCAGGAGCTCACCGACCTGACCGAGTACTTCAAGGGCACCGAGTTCCGGGTCTTCCAGGCCCCGTACGTCGGCGCCGTGGTCATGCCCGGCGGCGCCTCGCAGCCGCGCAAGCAGCTGGACGCCTGGCAGGACTGGGCCAAGGCGCGCGGCGCCAAGGGCCTGGCGTACGTGCTCATCGACGCCGAGACGGGCGAGCTGCGCGGCCCGGTCGCCAAGAACCTCTCCGCGGAGCACCTGGCCGGCCTCGCCGCCGCCGCGGGCGCCAAGAACGGTGACGCGGTCTTCTTCGCGGCCGGCAAGGAGCGCGCCTCCCAGGAGCTGCTCGGCGCCGCCCGTCTGGAGATCGGCCGCCGCTGTGAGCTGATCGACGAGTCCAAGTGGGCCTTCCTCTGGGTCGTCGACTTCCCGATGTTCGAGCCGATCGAGGACGACAAGGGCCAGTTCCAGGGCTGGCACGCGGTGCACCACCCGTTCACCGCCCCGACCGCCGAGTCGCTGGACACCTTCGACACCGACCCGGGCGCGGCGCTGTCCAACGCGTACGACCTGGTGCTCAACGGCTCGGAGCTGGGCGGCGGTTCGATCCGCATCCACCAGCGCGAGGTGCAGAAGCGGGCGTTCGACGCGATCGGCCTCTCCGAGGAGGAGGCGGCCTCGCAGTTCGGCTTCCTGCTGGACGCCTTCAACTACGGCCCGCCGCCGCACGGCGGTGTCGCCTTCGGCCTGGACCGCATCGTCACGCTGCTGGGCGGGTACGACACCATCCGCGACGTCATCGCCTTCCCGAAGACGTCCACCGGTGGCGACCCGCTGACCGGTGCCCCGACCCCGATCACCCCGGCGCAGCGCCGCGAGGCCGGCGTGGACGCCCAGCCCAAGGTTCGTGAGGACGTCAAGTCCGAGGCTCAGCCCAAGGACTGACGTCGCGTCATCCGCTAACCTGCAACGGCCCGGGACGGCTCACCCGCCGTCCGGGGCCGGTCCACAACGGTGTGTGACACAGGGAGGGTTGACCCATGCAGGTCACAACGAGAATCGAATGTCCGGAGGATGCCCCGGCGACCAGACGCGTCCACATGGCCGCGTTCCCCGGCCCGGACGAGGCGGACCTGGTGGACGCGCTGCGCCGCGATCCGGCCTGGCTGCCCGGCCTGTCCGTGGTGGCGGTCGACGGGACCGGGCTGGTGATCGGGCACGCGCTGCTGACCCGGCTGCGGGTCGGGGACGGCCGGGGGCTGGCGCTCGCGCCGGTCGCGGTGGCGCCCGAGTGGCAGCGCAGGGGCGTCGGAGAGCTGGTCGTCCGGGCCGCGCTGGCGGAGGCCGAGGAGGCGGGCGAGAAGCTCGTGATCGTCCTCGGTGATCCGGAGTACTACGCGCGGTTCGGCTTCAAGCCGGCCGGGCGGCACGACGTCACCGGCCCCTTCGAGGTGCCGGAGGCCTACTTCCAGGCTCTGCCGCTGACGGCGTACGACGGCGGCCCGCGCGGGCTCTGCCGCTACCCCGAGCCCTTCGTCGCGGTGTAGACCCCTCCTCCTTCCCGTTCGATCCCCCGGGCCGGCCCGGCCGTTCACGGCCCTGTCGGCCTGCGGATCCGGCCCTCGGCGCCTACGGTGAGTGCGCATCAGCATTCAGCCGGATGGAGGACCCGAGAGTGACCGAGCAGCAGCGGACCGCGCAGCCGGAGAAACTGGCGAGGAAGCCGTACGAGCGGGAGTTGCTGCGGCTCCAGGAGGAGCTGGTGAAGCTCCAGGAGTGGGTGAAGGTCGAGGGCGCCAGGCTGGTGGTGGTCTTCGAGGGGCGCGACGCCGCAGGCAAGGGCGGGGCGATCAAGCGGGTGACGGAGTACCTGAACCCGCGCGTCGCCCGGGTCGCGGCGCTGCCCACGCCGACCGAGCGGCAGAAGACCCAGTGGTACTTCCAGCGGTACGTGGAGCACCTGCCGGCCGCCGGGGAGATCGTCCTGTTCGACCGCAGCTGGTACAACCGCGCGGGCGTCGAGCGGGTGATGGGCTTCTGCACCGACGAGGAGTACTGGCAGTTCCTGCACCAGTGCCCGACCTTCGAACGGATGCTGACCGAGTCGGGCATCCTGCTGCGCAAGTACTGGTTCTCGGTGAGCGACACCGAGCAGGAGCGGCGTTTCCGGGACCGGCTGGAGGACCCGATGAAGCGCTGGAAGCTCTCCCCGATGGACGTCGAGTCGATCAGCCGCTGGGAGGATTACTCCCGGGCCAAGGACGAGATGTTCATCCACACCGACACCCCGGACTCGCCCTGGCACGTGGTGGAGAGCGACGACAAGCGCCGGGCCCGGATCAACATGATCGCCCACCTGCTGTCCACCGTGCCGTACCACGAGACCAAGGCGCCGCGGATCGAGCTGCCGGCCCGGCCGAAGTCGCGCGGCTACCAGCGGCCCCCGCGCGACCTCCAGAAGTACGTCCCGGACCACGCCGCCGGGCTGGACTAGCAGCCCGGTGGCCGCCCGGGCCGTCGGAGCCCTCGCATAGGCTTCCGGTGTGGACGAACCGGACCTCTTCACCGCCGCAGCCGAGGAACGCCAGCTCAGGGAGCCCGGCCGGGCTCCCCTGGCCGTACGGATGCGCCCGCGCACCCTGGACGAGGTGGCCGGGCAGCGGCAGCTGCTGAAGCCCGGCTCGCCGCTGCGCCGGCTGGTCGCGGGCTCGCGGGGCCCGGCGGCGACCAGCTCGGTGATCCTCTGGGGGCCGCCCGGCACCGGGAAGACCACCCTGGCGCACGTGATCAGCCAGGCGGTCGAGGGCCGCTTCGTGGAGCTGTCCGCGATCACCGCCGGGGTCAAGGAGGTCCGGGCGGTGATCGACGGGGCCCGGCGGGCGGTCGGGATGTCCGGCCGGGAGACGGTGCTCTTCCTGGACGAGATCCACCGCTTCTCCAAGGCCCAGCAGGACTCGCTGCTGCCGGCGGT
>NZ_JBHUAF010000071.1:0-29075 GCF_042789895.1 Kitasatospora sp. NPDC056783 | reverse complement strand
CGCCAGGACCGCGGTGAGCGCGCCGAGCAGCAGGAACGGGCCGGCCGGGAGGTCGAGTCCGCGCACCGACCGGCGGCGGGCCAGCGCGGCGGCGGCCCGCAGGGTGGCCCACAGCCCGGCGAGCAGCATCGCGGCGAACAGCCCGCCGAGCACCACCGACCAGCCGTACCAGCCGAGCAGCCCGCCCAGGGCGAGTCCCAGCGGGGAGTCGCCGGGGCCCAACGCGCCTAGCCAGACGGCCAGTTCGAGCAGCGCTCCGACCGCGAGCGCGGCGAGCAGACAGCGCACCGAGGCGCCCGGGTCGCCCTCGGCCAGCGCCGCGGCCGGCAGCAGCGCGGCCACTCCGCCGAGCAGCGGCACGGTCAGCCGGTACGGCAGCCGGCGCACCCGCGCGTCGACGAAGCCGAGCACCACGCCGAGCGCCGCCGCCCAGCCCAGCGCCAGGGCCGGCGCCGGTGGCCGGTCTGCCGCGTACGCGACCGCGACGGCGACCGCCACCGCGACCGGCTCCACCCTCCACGGGCCGGCGCCCAGCCGCCGCCGGCAGCCCGGACAGCGCCCGGACGGCGGCAGCAGGCGCAGTCCCCGCCCGCACGCCGGGCAACCGTCGCGCCAGGGCTCGCCCTCCGGCACCGCGAACCGGGCGATCCGCCCGCGCAGCACCGGAGCCGCCAGCAATCCGACCAGCACCGCCGCGACCACGACCGGGACCACCGGCGCACCCCCTCCTCGACCGACGCACCGGCCACATCCTCCCGCGCCGGCCGCCCGCCCGGTGTGCCGTCCGTCTCGTTCCGCACGACGGCGCGGCGGCGCCCCTCGCATACGTGAGCATTCCGGACATCCGGCCGCCGATTCACAAGGCCGCCCGGGGCTGCCGCCTGCCGATCCAAGGGGGCCGTTCAGGCCCTCGCGAGCGCCCTCCCACAGACCCGCCGAACGGGCCGTCCGTACCCCTAAAGTAGGCGGACATGCAGGTCATCCAGTCCAGCAAGCTCGCCAATGTCTGCTACGACATCCGCGGCCCGGTACTCGACGAGGCGATGCGGCTGGAGGAACAGGGCCACCGCATCCTCAAGCTCAACACGGGCAACCCGGCCACCTTCGGATTCGAGGCGCCCCCGGAGATCCTCCAGGACATCCTGCGCAACCTCGCCAACGCCCACGGCTACGGCGACTCCAAGGGCCTGCTCTCCGCCCGCCGCGCGGTGGTCATGCACTACGAGGAGCGCGGGCTGCACGGCCTCTCCGTCGACGACGTCTTCCTCGGCAACGGCGTCTCCGAACTGATCCAGCTGGCGATGACCGCGCTGCTGGACGACGGCGACGAGGTGCTCGTCCCGGCACCGGACTACCCGCTGTGGACCGCCTCCGTCTCGCTGGCCGGCGGCACCGCCGTGCACTACCGCTGCGACGAACTGTCCGAGTGGTACCCGGACCTCGCCGACATCGAGGCCAAGGTCACCGACCGGACCAGGGCCATCGTGGTGATCAACCCGAACAACCCGACCGGCGCGGTCTACCCGCGCGAGGTGCTGGAGGGCATCGCCGAGATCGCCCGCCGGCACCAGCTGGTGGTCTACGCGGACGAGATCTACGACAAGATCCTCTACGACGACGCCGAGCACGTCCCGCTGGCCACCCTGGCCCCGGACCTCTTCTGCGTCACCTTCAACGGCCTGTCCAAGGCGTACCGGGTCGCGGGCTTCCGCTCCGGCTGGATGGTGCTCTCCGGCGACCGCCGACGCGCCCGCAGCTACGTCGAGGGCCTGAACGTGCTCGCCTCGATGCGCCTGTGCGCCAACATGCCCGCCCAGCACGCGGTGGCCGCCGCGCTCGGCGGACGGCAGTCGATCAAGGACTTGGTGCTGCCCGGCGGCCGGCTGCTCGCCTCCCGGGACGCCGCGTACGAACTGCTCAACGCGATCCCGGGGGTCAGCTGCGTCAAGCCCAAGGGCGCGCTGTACGCCTTCCCCCGGCTGGACCCCAAGGTCCACAAGATCAAGGACGACGCCCGGATGGTGCTCGACCTGCTGCGTTCCCAGCGCATCCTGCTGGTCCAGGGCACCGGCTTCAACTGGCCCGAGCCGGACCACTTCCGGCTGGTCACGCTGCCCCGGCCGGAGGAGATCACCGACGCGGTGACCAGGATCGGGGACTTCCTCGGCGGTTACGTCCAGGCGTAGCGCACCCGGCGTGGCGCACCCGGCGTGGCGTGCCCGGCGCGGGAAACACTACGGCCGGAGCCCCGGCTCCGGCGATCTCCTTGGTCGGGGAAGATCGCCGGGCGGAACTCCGGCCGTCCTGCCGCTCGGCGGGGCGCGCGGTTCGTGCCGCGCGCCCGCCTCTGTCCCGGCTGAGGCTCAGGCTCAGCCGAGGCGCGCGACGAGGTTCCGGTACTCGTCCCACAGCTCCTTCGGGGTGTGGTCACCGAAGGTCTCCAGGTGGGCCGGCACGAGCGCGGCCTCCTGGCGCCAGATGTCGGCGTCCACGGTGAAGAGCAGGTCGAGGTCCTCCTTGGACAGCTCCAGGCCGCCGAGGTCGAAGCCCTCGACGGTCGGCAGCACGCCGATCGGGGTCTCCACGCCCTCGCCGGTGCCCTCCAGGCGCTCGACGACCCACTTGAGCACGCGGCTGTTCTCGCCGTAGCCGGGCCAGACGAACTTGCCCTCGGCGTTCTTGCGGAACCAGTTGACGTAGTAGATCTTCGGCAGCTTGGCGGCGTCCGCCTGGGCGCCGACCTTCAGCCAGTGGGCGAAGTAGTCGCCCATGTTGTAGCCGCAGAACGGCAGCATCGCGAACGGGTCGCGGCGCAGCTCGCCGACGGTGCCCTCGGCGGCGGCGGTCTTCTCGGAGGCGATGTTGGCGCCCAGGAAGACGCCGTGCTGCCAGTCGAAGGACTCGGTCACCAGCGGGACGGCGGTGGCGCGGCGGCCGCCGAACAGGATCGCCGAGATCGGCACGCCCGCCGGGTCCTCCCACTCGGGGGCGATGGTCGGGCACTGGGCGGCCGGCACCGCGAAGCGGGCGTTCGGGTGGGCGGCCGGGGTGCCGGACTCGGGGGTCCAGTCGTTGCCGCGCCAGTCGGTCAGGTGCGCCGGGGGCTCCTCGGTGAGGCCCTCCCACCACACGTCGCCGTCGTCGGTGAGGGCGACGTTGGTGAAGACCGTGTTGCCCCAGAGGGTCTCGATGGCGTTGGCGTTGGTGTCCACGCCGGTGCCCGGGGCGACGCCGAAGAAGCCGGCCTCGGGGTTGATGGCGTAGAGGCGGCCGTCCTGGCCGAAGCGCATCCAGGCGATGTCGTCGCCGATGGTCTCGACCTTCCAGCCCGGGACGGTCGGCTGGAGCATGGCCAGGTTGGTCTTGCCGCAGGCCGAGGGGAAGGCGGCCGCGACGTACTTGGCCTCGCCGTTCGGCGGGGTGAGCTTCAGGATGAGCATGTGCTCGGCCAGCCAGCCCTCGTCACGGGCCATGGTCGAGGCGATGCGCAGCGCGTAGCACTTCTTGCCGAGCAGGGCGTTGCCGCCGTAGCCCGAGCCGAAGGACCAGATCTCCTTGGTCTCCGGGAAGTGCGAGATGTACTTGGTGCTGTTGCACGGCCACGCCACGTCGGCCTGGCCCTCGGCGAGCGGGGCGCCGACGGTGTGCACGGCGCGGACGAAGTCGCCGTCCTCGCCGAGCTGGTCCAGTACGGCCCGGCCCATCCGGGTCATCACGCGCATGGAGACGGCGACGTAAGCGGAGTCGGTGATCTCGACGCCGTACGCGGCCAGCGGGGAGCCGACCGGGCCCATCGAGAAGGGCACGACGTACATCGTGCGGCCCTTCATCGCGCCGCGGAAGAGGCCCTGCTCGCCCTGGAAGAGGGCCCGCATCTCGGCGGGGGCCTTCCAGTTGTTGGTCGGTCCGGCGTCCTTCTCCTGCTCGGAGCAGATGAAGGTCCGGTCCTCGACGCGCGCCACGTCCGTGGGGTCCGAGGCGGCGTAGTAGGAGTTGGGGCGCTTTTCCTCGTCGAGCTTCTTGAAGGTGCCCTGAGCCACCAGCAGGTCCGCGAGGCGCTGGTACTCCTCGTCGGAACCGTCGCACCACTCGATGCGGTCCGGCTGGGTGAGCTCGGCGATCTCGCTCACCCAAGCGAGCAGCTGCTTGTGGTGGGTGGGCGCGGATGCGCTGAGAGCAGAGATCTCGTACGACACGATCGCTCCGTTTCACGCCATCTCGGCGAGGAGAAGGCGTCGCGGGGGTCTGAGGGTGCTTGCAGCGTAGCTCCGGCCTCAAGGCTCGAACGGGGCAAAGCGGCGAAATTGACGGACCTTTTACTACGAGAAGTATTATTACTCACCAGTAACATGCCGTCGCCACCGTCGTCGGAGTGGGCGGCACCACACTCCAATTACTCCAAAACGTCCAAGAGTGACGATCGCCACTTCCTACGCATGAGTAACCTACGGAGGCGTAGGTAACGGGTAGCATGCCGCCATGACTGCTGCTGCGCTCGGGGAGAGCGCGCTCACGGAGAGCAAGCCGAAGTGGCGCGGCTGGCTGCACGCCGGGATGTTCCCCGCCACGGTCGCCGCCGGAATCGTGCTGATATGCCTGGCCGACTCGGGGCCCGCGAGGATCGCCTGCGCGATCTACTCGGTCAGCGCCTGGCTGCTGTTCGGGGTCAGCGCGGTGTACCACCGCTTCGACTGGGGCCCGCGCGGGGACGCCGTGCTGCGCCGGCTCGACCACGCGAACATCTTCCTGATCATCGCGGGCACCTACACCCCGTTCACGATGCTGCTGCTCAAGGGCGCCGACCAGCAGGTGCTGCTCTGGGCGGTCTGGGGCGGCGCGCTGGCCGGGATCGCGTTCCGGGTGTTCTGGGTCGGCGCGCCGCGCTGGCTGTACACCCCCGTGTACCTGGCGCTGGGCTGGGCCGCCGTCCTCTACCTGCCGGACTTCCTGCACGCCGGCGGGGTCGCCGTCCTGGTGCTGATGGTCGTCGGCGGGGTGCTCTACAGCATCGGCGGCGTGGTGTACGGGCTCAAGCGGCCCAACCCCTCACCGCGCTGGTTCGGGTTCCACGAGGTGTTCCACGCCTTCACCCTGGGGGCGTTCATCGTCCAGTACGTCGGGGTCTCACTGGTGGCGTACAGCACGACCGGCTGATCCCGGCGCACCACCCCGACGGGCGGTCGAACGGTCCACGGACCGGGCGGCCGCCCGTTCCGCCGTCCACGGGCGCTCGTACGGGGCCCGGAGCTGCGGGCCGCGCGGGTGCGGCGAGTGGTCGGCGGCGCCCGGCTCGGACCGCGCGGCCGGGTCCTGGAACGACTCGTGCGCGTGGTGGTGCTCACCGTGGCCGTGGTGCTCGCCGTACCCGCGGTGCGGCTCGCCGTACGGCTCCCGCCACGGCTCGACCGGCTCACGGCGAAGCTCCCGGGCCGCGTCCGGTTCCCGGCGGGGCGCGCGACCGGCCCCCCACCGCGAGCCGGTCGGCGCCGGGGACTCCGGCCCTCCCCCCGCCGCCGAGCGGGCGCGCGCCTGCCGGGCGTCCAGCGCCTCGCGGGCCCGGCGGCAGCGCTCGCAGTGCGCGGCGTCCGGGGTGCCGCGGCGCGGGCGGTGCCGGACCGGAGCCGTCCCGTCGTGCAACGCGCGCCAGCGGCGGGCGACGTAGACCATGAGCAGCAGGGTCTCGATCCCGGCGACCGCCAGCACCAGCAGGGCTCCGTTGATCAGATAGGCCGCCACCACGGCCAGCGCGGAGCCCACCACCACCGCCGAACCCCACACCTGGGCGCTCGTCCGCCTGTCGTCCGCGTCGGCCACTTCGGTCCCCTTTCCCGGTGCCGGGCTCGTGGTCGGCTCCTGCCGCCCCACCCCTTCTCCGCTCTCGGCACACGTCGGCCAGCACTGACCGATTGCCACATCGTATCTACCGACAGTCATGGACTACCGCCCCGAGGCGGCGAACGCCAGATCAACGTTGCGTCAATTCCTTGTGCTGAAACAGCACTTCGAGGACACATCACGGAGCGTGGCCGATGGGCACGGGTTGACGATCCGAAGTTTCCAGGAGTTACTTTCATTTGGCAGTCGCTCTCACTTTCAGGATCCGACGGACCCGGAGGACACCGTGCCCACCGCCCCTCCCGCTGCCGCGGCCACCGCCGCGGCCGCCACCGCCGCCGACCCGCGCCGGTGGCTCGCCCTGGTCGCCGTCGCCCTGAGCGTCCTGGTGATCAGCTTCGACATGACGGTGCTCAACGTCGCCCTGCCCGCGCTCGCCGACCAGCTCGGGGCCACCACCGGGCAGCAGCAGTGGATCGTCGACGCCTACACCGTGGTGTTCGCCGCCGTGATGCTCCCGGCCGGCCTGCTCGGCGACCGGTTCGGCCGCCGCCGCACGCTCACCACCGGACTCGCCCTGTTCGGCCTCGCCTCCGCCATCGGCATGCTCACCGGCTCCCCCGCCACCCTGATAGCCGCCCGGGCCGGCATGGGCCTGGCCGCCTCCCTGGTGATGCCGATGTCGATGGCGGTGATCCCCGGCCTCTTCCCGCCCGCCGAACAGCGCCGGGCCACCGCGATCCTGGCCGCCGCGGTCTCCCTCGGCGCACCGCTCGGACCACTGATCGGCGGCTTCCTGCTCCAGCACTTCTGGTGGGGCTCGGTCTTCGCGATCAACATCCCGCTCACCGCGCTCGGCATCGCCGCCTGCGTCCTGCTGCTGCCGGAGACCCGCGACCCGGCCGCGCCCCGGATCGACCTGCTCGCCACCCTGCTCGCCGCCGTCGGACTCGCCGGGCTCACCTACGGCATCATCGAGGGCGCCGACCGGGGCTGGGTCGACACCCTGGTGCTCGCCACCCTGGCCGGCTCGCTGCTCGCCCTCACCGCGCTGGTGCTGCGCAGCCGTCGGCAACGCGACCCGATGCTCGACCTCCGCCTGCTCGCCGACCGCACCTTCCGCTGGTCCTCCGTCGCGGCCACGCTGATCTCGCTCGTCCTGTTCGGCGCCTTCTTCGTCCTGCCGCTCTACTTCCAGAGCGTGCTCGGCGCGGACGCCCTCGGCACCGGACTGCGGCTCATGCCGATCATGCTCGGACTGCTGGTCGCCGCCAAGGCCACCGACCGCCTGGTCGGCCGGCTCGGCGCCCGTACGGTGATCACCCTCGGCCTGGCCCTGCTCGCCGCCGCGCTGCTGTTCGGCAGCCGCACCGGCACCGGCGACGGCTACGGGCGGGCCGCGGTCTGGCTCGCCGTGCTCGGCGTCGGGATGGGACTCACCCTGATCACCGCCCAGTCCTCCGCCTTGGTCACGCTGCCGCCGGCCCGGGCCGGGGTCGGCTCGGGACTGGTCCAGACCCTGCGGCAGGTCGGCGGCGCGATCGGGATCGCCGCCTTCGGCAGTCTGCTGTCCGGGTCCTACCGGGGCGCGTTGGACACCGGCGGGCTGCCGGCCGAGGCGGCGCACCGGGCCGGGGAGTCCGTGGTCGCCGCCGACGCCGTCGCCCGGGCCGGGGGCGGGGAGGGCGGGCAGGCGCTCAGCGCCTCCGCGCACGCCGCGTACGTGCACGGGATGGGGGTGGTGCTGCTGGTGGCCGGGCTGGTCGCGGTGTTCTCGGCGGTGCTGGTCGCGGCCCGGATGCCCGCGGACGCCCCCGCCGCCGGCCCCGCCTCCGGACCGGATCGCGGCTGAGACCGCGGCCACGATCGCGGCCGAGGAAGATCACGGATAATCGGAACCATGACCTCCCAGCAGCCGACCGCGGCCCTGCCGGACGCCCCGACCGACCCGGTCCAGGCGATGCTGGAGGCGCCCCTGTCGCTGCGCGAGCGCAAGAAGCTGAAGACCCGCCAGACCATCCGCCGCGAGGCGTACCGGATGTTCGCCGAACAGGGCTACGAGAACACCACGGTGGAGCAGATCGCCGCCGCCGCCGAGGTCTCGCCGTCCACCTTCTTCCGGTACTTCGCCACCAAGGACGACCTGGTCCTCTCCGACGAGTACGACCCGGCACTGATCACCGCCCTGCTGGCCCGCCCCGCCGACGAGCCCTTCCTCACCTCCTGCCGGGAGGTCATGACCGGGCTGGTCCGGGCACTGCTCCGGCACGAGCGCCTGGAACTGCTCGCCCGGATGCGGCTGGTCACCGAGGTCGCCGCGCTGCGCACCGGGATGCACCGGGGCCGCCACAGCCCGGAGGAGCTCTACCTCACGGTGCTCACCCGGCGGGCGGGCGTCGAGGAGCCCAACTACGAGATGCGGGTGACGGCCGCCGCGATCAGCGCCGCCACCACCGAGGCCATGCTGCGCTGGGCGGCGGGCGGCGGCCGGGAGGACCTCGCGGCGCTCATCGACCGGACCTTCGCGCTGCTGGAGAGCGGGTTCGCCGGGGTGTGAGCCGGGGTTGTGAGCCGGAGCGGGTGTGAGCCGGAGTGCTCCGCCGTACCGGGGGTGCTCTCCTGTGCCGAGGAGCGCCCCCGGCCGCACGGCGGGAAGGCGGCGGGGCCCGGTCCGACCGGCCGGACCCCGCCCGCCGTCAGCCCCGGCGGGCGCCCGACCTGCGCCGCAGCACGGCACCCGCGCCCACCAGCGCGGTGGCCCCGAGGGCGGCGCCCGCCGTCACGGCCGGCAGCACCGACGACCCGGACGGTGCCCCGGCCCCCTCCGCGGTGTCCACCGGGTAGCCGCCGCCCTTGCCCTGCCGGTCGTACGCCGAGCCGGGCAGCTTGTCCCCGTACCGCTGGTGCACCAGCTGCTGGTACGCGGCCAGCGTCACCCCGCCCGCGCCCACCGAGCGCCGGGCCTCGTCGTCCAGCGGCAACACCCGGCCGTCGCGCAGCACGTACCAGGCGTTGACCTGCGGCTCGCGGAAGGCGGTGCCACCGCCCCCGCTCGCCGCCTTCGCCGCGTAGTCGCCCTCGTCACCGCCCGAGGCGATGTTGACCACCTTCCAGGCCCCGCCCTGCCGGACGGTCCAGACCGAGGCGCTCTGCCCGTCCGCCGCGACCACCGTGCTGGCGGTGAACTCTGCCTTCGCCACCGGCGCGCCCGGGGTGCCGGCCACGAAGCCGGGGTCCAGGACGTAGACCGGCACGGTGTCCCCGGCCAGCCGCGGGGAGGCCGCGCTCGCCGCCCGCGCCTCCTCGGCGGCGCCGATGGTCAGCTGCTGGGCCGGCGGGGCGCCCTTGCGGGCGAAGAAGTGGCCGACCTTGTCGAGGACGGCCGGGTCCCGCACCGCGTCGCGGGCCTGCGCCAGCTCGGCGGCGGACACCGGGGCCGGCGCCTCCGGATCGGCGGCGTGCGCGGCCGGGGCGAGCGCCAGCGCGAGGCCGGCGGTGAGCAGGGCGGCTGCGGCGGTGGCGGCGGCGGACCGACGGCGGCTCGTGATCTCGGTCATGGTCGCCCTCACGCGCCGATCCGGTACAGGGAGTGGGTCCAGGAGAACGTGCCGTTGCTCACGTAGTACCCGTAGTCCGCCCAGTTGTAGCGGTAGTTGGAGGGCCATGGGTCGCCCCAGTAGACCCAGTTGCTCGTGGTGTCGTAGCCGTACAGGACGTGCATGTGGCCGCCGCCCGAACTCCACTGGATGCGCGTCTCGATCGGCCGGTCGGCGTTCACCTCGGACTGCACGGTGCTGTAGTTCAGGTACCCGCTGACGTACGAACCCGGGTTGATGCCGACCCAGTTCAGGCCGTTCTGCACATCGCCCAGCGTGGCCTGGCTGTTGGGGCAGCCGGAGTTGGCGGAGCGGCCGAACGCGGCGTTGCAGAACGCGTTCTGGCTGTAGTTGTAGCCGAACCAGGTGGCGATGGTGTTCCCGCTCGCCGCCCAGCACCAGTTGGTCTGCTGTTGCTGCTGCATGGTGATGTTGAGCTTCTTGTACGTGCCGGCCAGATCGGCCGTGCTGCCGGGCGCGGCCGCCTGGCGGACCTGGTGCGCGGCGCGGTCCTGGGCCGGGTGCGGCGCCGGGGCGGCGACCGCGGGCGCGGCCACCGCGGCGGTGAGCGCCGGGCCCAGCACACCGAGGGCGAGCAGTGAGACCGCGCGGCGCAGCCGTATCCGTGGAACTGGCATGGGGAAATGCCTCCTTGCACGAATGGAGCGAGGTGCTGTGTGGGGGCGCGGTCCGGATCGCGGCCCCGAGCATCGCGCCTCGTCAGGGGCGGGTCAACGGCCCTGGATCACGGTGTGAACGGGCCGGTGCGGATGTGAACGACGCCCGGGAAACCCGCGCGCGGCAGGCTCGGACCGGTGACAAACCGGCGTGCCGATGTGAATATTCACGGTCAAAAGCCGGACCGTCCGCACCGCCGCCGCCCGCCTGGTCCGCACACCCGCTCCGCTCCGCCCCGCCCCGCCCCAGGAGGCCGCCATCCACAAGAGCGACCCCGCCGAGCTCGCCGCCGCCCTGCGCACCGGCCCGTTCCACCTCGCCCTGCGCACCGCGATCTCGGCCCGCGGCCTCGCCCTGCACCGCGTCCGCCGCCACCTCGCACTGCGCGGCGTCAACGTCGGTCTCACCAGCCTCAGTTACTGGCAGCAGGGCCGCCGCCGCCCCGAACGCGCCGAGTCACTGCGCGCCGTCGCCGCCCTGGAGGAAGTCCTCGACCTGCCCGAGCACTCCCTCACCCGGCTGCTCGGCCCCCGCCGCGCTGTCGGCCCCGCCCCGGCCGGCCCGCCCGTCCGCCCGTACCGCGACCTCATCTCCCCCGCCACGGCCGTCGACGACCTGCTCGCCGCCCTGGCCGGCCCCCGCGACACCGGACTGCACACCGTCACCCACATCGAACGCATCCGGGTCGGCCCCGACCGCCAGCTCACCCGCCGCGACTCCCAGCACGCCCTGCGCGCCCACCGCGACGGCATCGACCGCTACCTCGCCCTCTACCAGGGCGACCCGGGCAGCGACATCACGCGCGTCGGCGTCCGCACCGAGGAGAACTGCCGCCCCGGCCGCATCCGCCGCGACCAGGCCCACCACCTGCTCGCCGCCGAACTCCTCCTCGACCGCCGGCTCCGCGCCGGCGACACCCACCTGCTCGGCTACGGCTTCGACGAGGCCCCCTCCCCCGACCCCAGCTGCGAGTACGTCCGCGGCTTCAACGCCGGCGCCGGCCAGTACGTCCTCCAGGTCACCTTCCACCCCGCCGCCCTGCCGGTGCGCTGCCACCGCTTCGCCCTGCACTCGCCGGGCGGCACCCCGTACGAGACCGAGGAACTCACCCTCGACGGGCACCACTGCGTCCACCTGGTGGCGACGGCGCTGCGGCCCTGCCTGCTGGGAATCCGGTGGGACTGGGAGTGACGGCCGACCGGTGCCGCGTTGTCGTCGACCCGTTCGGGACCGAGCCCGCCGTCGCGCACCCGGCCGAGGACGCGTAGGCCCTCTCCTCCGGATGCCGCCGCCGGTCACCCCCGGCGGAAGTCCAGGACCAGCGAGTCCTCCACCGGCCGGAACCCGATCTGCTGGTAGATGGAGTTGCTGGTCGGGTTGGCGAGGTCCGTGTAGAGCAGGACCTCGGCGGCGCCGAGGGAGCGGACGCGGGCCGAGGCGGCGGCGGTGACGGCGGTGCCGTAGCCGCGGCCGCGGCTTTCGGCGGGGGTGTAGACCGGGCCGATCCGGGACATCCCGGCGAGGATCACACTGCTGCCGGCCATGGCGACCGGGCGGCCCCCGTCCTCCCACAGGTGCAGCGCACCGTCCGCGATCCGCTGGTCCACCGCGCGCGGCACGTCGGCGAGTTCGACTCCGACCTCGGCCAGGAACTCCTCGTACCAGCGGACCGCCAACGCGCGGTCGGCCGGTCCGGCCAGCCGGTGGCGGCCCGCGGGCGGGCGTGGCGGGTCGGCCGACTCTGCGAGCCGGTAGAGCCGTTGACCGAACCGGACGGAGTGCTCGGTGCCGGTGGCGGCCGTCCAGGCGGCGGCGAAGGCACGGGCCGGTCCGACACCTCCGCCGACCCCGGCCACCGTGGTGAACTCCGTTCCGGCAGCGGCGAGTTCCACCGCCAGCTCGGCGGCGACGGCCGGCCGCATGAGGGAGAGCCGGGGGCCGGACGGCGAGGTCTGGACGAAGGCGCCCCCGACCGGGCCGCCCTCCTCGGGCCGCCACCAGCCGAAGACCGGCGGCTCGCCGAACACCGTCAGGCCGGACTCGGCCAGCCGGTGCGCGATGGTCAGCAGGACGGTGTTCTCGGCCGGGTGGGCGGCCAGGAAGGCGCCCGCCTGATCGCGGAACTCGTCGAGGGAGGCGCTCAAGGTCCAGGTCATGGACCATGGTGGCGCCGCGCCGGACCCCTTCGCCAATGGTTTTGTTCGGCCTTGGGCGGCCTTGGGCGGCCCTATTCGACCGCCACGCCCAGCTTCTCGGCCAGCGCCGCCGGATCGGTGGTCGGGGCGTCACAGGCGAAGTGCCGGCAGACGTAGGCCGCGGGCGCCCCACCGATCAGCGGCCGGTCCGCCAACAGCGGCACCTCGGCCTCCCCGTCCTCCACCGGCTCCCCGGCCTTCCTGGGCGCGCCGACCGCGACCACCGCGCCGGGCGCCGTCCCGAGCAGCGCGGCCCGCCGGAGCGCGGCGGTGCCCGGGTCCCCGTCCGGGCCGACCACGGCGACCTCCCGCGGCCCGTCGAGCAGCGCCTCGGAGACGGCCAGGCCCCAGCCGATGAAGCGCGGGGCCCGTCCGGCGAGCGCGCCGACCACGCCGAGGGCCCGCTCGGCGGCCGTGCGGTGCCGGTCGGAGCCGGTGTACGCGGCGTACGTGAGCAGGGCGCCGGCCGCGGCCGTCCAGCCGGACGGGGTGGCGTTGTCGGTCGGGTCCTGCGGGCGGCGGATCAGCTCCTCGGCGTCGTCCGCGGTGTCGTAGAGCGCGCCGGAGGCCTCGTCGGTGAAGCGCTTGAGCACGGTGTCGAGCAGGCCGCCCGCCAGCTGGAGCCAGGAGGCCTCACCGGTGACGGCGTACAGCGCGAGGAAGCCCTCGGCGGTGTCCGCGTAGTCCTCCAGCACGCCGGCGTTGGCACCGGCCCTGCCGTCCCGGGAGGTGCGCAGCAGCCGGCCGTCCGGGGTGAGGTGGACGGCGAGCAGCAGGTCGGCGGCGCGTTCGGCGGCCTCGACCAGCTCGGGGCGGTCCAGCAGCGCACCGGTCTCGGCGAGGGCGGCGATGGCGAGGCCGTTCCAGGCGGCGACCACCTTGTCGTCCCGGGCCGGGGCGGGGCGGGCCGTCCGCGCTTCGGCCAGTCGGGCCCGGATCGCCTCGTACTCGGCGAAGTCCTCGGGGTCGGCGAGGAGTTGGAGCACCGAGGTGCCGTGCTCGAAGGTGCCGTCGGCGGTGACGGTGAACAGCCGGGCCGCGGTGGCCGCGTCGGCCGGGCCCAGCAGATCGACCAACTGGCCGGGCTCCCACACGTAGTAGGCGCCCTCGGCGGACTGCCCGGTCTCCTCGTCCAGGCTGTCGGCGTCCAGCGCGGAGGCGAACGCTCCCTCGGGGGTGAGGAGTTCACGCAGCAGGAAGTCCGCGGTGGACAGCGCGACCCGGCGGGCCAGGTCCGACCCGGTGGCCCGCCACAGGTGCAGGTAGGCGCGCAGCAGCAGGGCGTTGTCGTAGAGCATCTTCTCGAAGTGCGGCACCACCCAGCCGGCGTCCACCGAGTACCGGGCGAAGCCTCCGCCGAGCTGGTCGTGGATGCCGCCGCGGGCCATCGCCTCACCGGTGCGGACGGCCATCTCCAGCGCCGCCTCCGAGCCGGTCCGGGCGTGGTGGCGCAGCAGGAACTCCAGCACCATGGCCGGCGGGAACTTGGGCGCGCCGCCGAAGCCGCCGCGGGCCTGGTCGAAGTCCCGGCTGAGGGTCACCAGCGCCTGGTGCAGGTCCGCCTCGCCGGGCGGGTTGTGGGCGCCCGCCGAGTAGACGGCGGCCCGCTCGGCCAGGTCGGCCCGGATCCGCCGGGCGACCTCCCCGACCTCTTCCCGGCGGTCCCGCCAGGCGGCATCGACGCCCTCCAGCACCTGCCGGAAGGACGGCATCCCGTGCCGGGGCCGCGGCGGGAAGTAGGTGCCGAAGTAGAACGGCTCCTTGCCGGGAGTGAGGAACACCGTCATCGGCCACCCACCCTGCCCGGTCGCGGCCTGCACCGCCTCCATGTACACGGCATCGACGTCCGGCCGCTCCTCCCGGTCCACCTTGACCGCGACGAACCGCCCGTTGAGGTACTCGGCCAGCCCGGCGTCCTCGAAGCTCTCGTGCGCCATCACGTGGCACCAATGGCAGGCCGCGTACCCGACGCTCAGCAGCACCGGCACGCCGCGCCGTTCCGCCTCCGCGAACGCCTCGGGGCCCCACTCCCACCAGTCCACGGGGTTGTCGGCGTGCTGCTGGAGGTACGGGGAGGTCGCGTGCGCCAACCGGTTCACCATGGCCGCAGTATCTCAGTCGGCCGGCCCGCTGTGCGGGCGGCCTCGCCAACACGCCGGGGACGGGCGCGCGGGTCCCGCGGCCACCGGGGGTCACGGCCTGCCGCGACCGCGTCAGCGCCCAGGGTCCCCCGGAGCCGGGCGGGCCGCCGACGCTCGCGAGGGCCGGCCCCGTGGGGCCGGCCCTCGGTTTCACTCCTTCGGGCCCTCCGGCTCCTCGACGAAGTCGACCTTCTTGAACTGCCGGTTCATCGACTTGGCCAGGAACCAGGTCGCGACGCCGAGGGCGGCGAAGACGACGAAGCCGAGGAGCCCGGGGGTGACCTTGGAGTCGTCGACGGCGAGGTCAGCGGCGAGGTGGACGAGGTTCACGGAGGCACTCATATCTCTATGGTCGCCCGGCTCACGCGCGGCCGGGCCGTCGGGGGGTGGTTCAGTCGCGCGTGTCGGCGGTCTCGGCCACCAGGGTGGGGGTGCGCAGGCCGACGAACAGGTCGTCCTCCGGCAGGTCCACGTCGACCAGGGTACGGGCGAGTTCGTAGTCCTCGGTGGGCCAGACCTCGCGCTGGATCTCCAGCGGGACGCGGAACCACGGGCCGTCCGGGTCGATCTGGGTCGCGTGGGCGATCAGCGCCCGGTCGCGGGTCTCGAACCAGTCGCCGCAGCGGACCCGGGTGGTGATCTCCCGCTCCTTGCGGCCGCTCTTCTCCCAGCCCTCGATCCACTCGCCGTACGGCGACTCGTGGCCGTGCTCGGTGAGGTACTCGTGCAGGGCCCGGATGCGGCCCATCGGGAAGCCGTGGTTGTAGTACAGCTTGAGCGGCTGCCAGGGCTCGCCGGCCTCCGGGTAGGCGTCCGGGTCGCCCGCGGCGTCGAAGGCCAGCATGGTGATCTTGTGGGTCATGATGTGGTCCGGGTGCGGGTACCCGCCGTTCTCGTCGTAGGTCGTGATGACCTGCGGCTTGAACTCGCGGATCAGCCGGACCAGCGGCTCCGCCGCCGTCTCGACGTCCTCCAGGGCGAAGCAGCCCTCGGGCAACGGGGGCAGCGGGTCCCCCTCGGGCAGGCCGGAGTCCACGAAGCCCAGCCAGGCCTGCTTGACGCCGAGGATCGCCCGCGCCTCGTCCATCTCCTTGCGGCGCACCTCGTGGATGTTCTCCTCGATGTACGGGTCCCCCTGCAGCTTGGGGTTGAGGACCGACCCGCGCTCGCCCCCCGTGCAGGTGGCCACCAGCACGTCCACGCCCTGCTCGACGTACATGGCCATGGAGGCCGCGCCCTTGCTGGACTCGTCGTCCGGATGGGCGTGCACCGCCATCAGTCGCAACTGCTCAGTCAACGCCTTGCGTTCCTTCCACACTCGTCGGGCGTTCCGCGGAGTCCGGGTCTGCCCACCGTACGAACCGCTCACTTCGGGGCCGCGTCGCCGCGGGGTCGTACCGTCCGACGTCGTCGGCGCGGCCGAGCCCTGCCCCCGCCGGACCGGCCGCGGGCGTGCCCCTCCTATAGTGACGGACTGGAGGAGCGTCGCATTCCCCCGCACCACCCAGGGCGGCCCCTCCCCCAGGAGAGGACGGAGTCCGATGAGTGCAGGCACCACCGCCACCGATCTGCCCGAGGGGCGCTACGGGCGCGGCGGCGACCGCGACTCGGACCGCCGGCTGAAGGTGATCGGCGCGGTCTGCGGCGTGCTCGGCCTCGGCCTGATCGCCTGGCTCGGCGGCTCCTACATGCTGCGCGAGTCGAAGATCAACGGCTCGGTGCCGACCTTCCAGGTGCTCTCCGACTCCGAGGTCCAGCTGCGCCTCACCGTGCGCAAGAGCGACGGACAGGCCGGCACCTGCACGGTGCGCTCGCAGGGCGACGACCACGGGGTGGTCGGGGTGGCCGACTTCCCGGTCCCGGCGACCGGCTCCAGCTACGACGCGGTGGTCACCCTGCGCACCACCTCGCGCGGCACCACCGCCGAGCTCCTGGGCTGCACCCCGGCCAAGTAGGAATCCGCCCCGGCGGCGGATCCGCCCCGCCGGCACGCCCGACCCCGCCGGCACGCCCGACCTCGGCGGCGCGCCCGTCCCCGGCGGCGCATCCGTCCCCGGGCGGCGCGCATATTCGATCCGGAGAGCGGGCATCGGTACAGGGTCCCGCACACCGTTGCCGTACAAACCGGCGTAACACCACCGTCAATGGCGCCCGAACGCCCCTCCCGCTTGTCGGCAGGACTTGTTAGGCTCGTGGTTTCGCCCCTTCCGCACCGGATGGTACGGGAGCGGGCGTTGCTTTGTAGTTACGACCGAAATCACCACCGACCCCTGCTGACGACTCACACCCTCAGCACAGCCCCGCACCTACGAGGAGCACCCGTGACCCAGACCAGTGAGAACGTGACCTGGCTCACTCAGGCCGGCTACGACCAGCTCAAGGCCGAGCTGGACCACCTGACCGGGCCCTGGCGCATCGAGATCGCCCAGAAGATCGAGGCGGCGCGCGAGGAGGGCGACCTCAAGGAGAACGCCGGCTACCACGCGGCGAAGGAGGAGCAGGGCAAGTACGAGCTGCGCATCCGCCAGCTGAACCAGCTGCTGGAGCGCGCCAAGGTCGGCGAGGCCCCGGCCGACTCGGGCGTGGTGGCCCCGGGCATGGTCGTCACGGTCGCCTTCGACGGCGACGAGGACGACCTCATGGAGTTCCTGCTCGCCTCCCGCGAGGTCGCGGGCGCCGACGACCTGGACGTCTACTCGCCGCAGTCCCCGCTGGGCCGGGCGATCGACGGCAAGCGGATCGGCGACGAGGCCACCTACGAGCTGCCGAACGGCAGGCCGGCCATGGTGAAGATCGTCAAGGTCGTGCCGCACGCCGGCTGATCCGGCCGCACGACACGAGGGCGGCCGCGGAGTCAGGGAGACTTCCGCGGCCGCCCTCCTCGTTCCGGGCGGGGTGCTCAGGGGCCGGCCAGGGGCGCCCGGCCGGGCACCGCCCGCGCTCAGGCGGTGGACGAGCGGTACTTGCGCACCGACAGCCAGGAGAACACCGCGGTGATCACCACCGACCACAGCACCGACACCAGTGCCGCGTGCTGCATCGACCAGACGTCGTCCACCGGCCCGACCTGGTTGCCGAACAGCACCCGGCAGGCCTGCACGGTGGCGCTGAACGGGTTCCAGTACGCGACCGCCTGGAGCCAGCCCGGCATCGAGGCGACCGGCACGAAGGCGTTGGACACGAAGGTCAGCGGGAACAGCCAGATCAGCCCGGCGGAGGTGGCCGCCTCGGGACTGCGCACCGACAGGCCGATCAGCGCGCCGATCCAGGAGAAGGCGTAGCCGAGCAGGAGCAGCAGGCCGAACGCGCCGAGCGCCTTGAGCAGGCCCTCGTGGATCCGCCAGCCGACCAGCAGCGCGACCATCGCCAGCACGACCAGGGTGAACGCGGTCTGGCACAGGTCCGCGAGGGTGCGGCCGACCAGCACCGCCGAGCGGGCCATCGGCAGCGAGCGGAACCGGTCCACCAGCCCCTTGCTCATGTCCTCCGCGATGCCGGCCGAGGCGCCGGCCACCGCGAAGGTGACGGTCTGGGCGAAGATGCCGGCCATCAGGAACTGGATGTACGTGTCCGAGCTGGAGTTCGTGCCGGGGATCTTGATCGCCCCGCCCATCACGTACGAGAACAGCAGCACGAACATGACCGGCTGCATCAGCCCGAAGATCACGATCTCCGGGATCCGGGTCATCCGGCGCAGGTTCCGTTTGGCGACCACCCAGGAGTCGTGCAGGGTGGCGGAGACACCCCGGCGCTGCCTGGGCATCGCCGGGCCGATGGCGTGCTCGGTGGCGGTGCCCATCTCAGCTCTCCTTCCCGGCCGCGACGGCCGACTTGTCCTGCCCCTGACCGTCGGCGCCACGCCGGCCGCCGCCCTTGCCCCGGCCGCGCGCCTCGCCGTCGGCACCGTCCTCCTCGTCGGGCCGCTCTTCGGCGACGTGGCCGGTGAGGGTGAGGAAGACGTCGTCCAGGGTCGGGCGGCGCAGCCCGATGTCGTCGATCTCGATGCCGTGGGAGTCCAGTTCGCGGATCGCGGCGGCGAGCACCCGGGCACCGCCGCTGACCGGGACGGTGATCCGGCGGGTGTTCTTCTCCAGCGTCGGCTCGTTCAGCGCGAAGCGGGACAGCGCCGCGACCGCGTCGGCGACCAGGCCGGGCTCGTGCACCACGACCTCGATCCGCTCGCCGCCGATCTGCGCCTTGAGCCGGTCGGCGGTGCCGCGGGCGATCACCCGGCCGTGGTCGACCACCGCGATGTCGTGGGCGAGCCGGTCGGCCTCCTCCAGGTACTGGGTGGTGAGCAGCAGCGTGGTGCCCTGCTCGACCAGGGTCTCGATGACCTCCCAGAGCGCGAGCCGGTTGCGCGGGTCGAGGCCGGTGGTCGGCTCGTCCAGGAACATCACCGGCGGCCGGACGACCAGCGCGGCGGCGAGGTCCAGGCGTCGGCGCATGCCGCCGGAGTAGGTCTTGGCGGTGCGGTCCTTGGCCTCGGTGAGGTTGAACCACTCCAGCAGCTCCAGCGCGCGGGCCTTCGCCTCGCGGTTGCTCATCTGGTAGAGCTCGCCGACCATGGTGAGGTTCTCGAAGCCGGTCAGGTACTCGTCGACCGCCGCGTACTGGCCCGACAGGCCGATCAGGCTGCGGACCTTGTTGGGGTGCTTGAGCACGTCCACCCCGGCGACCACGGCGCGGCCGGAGTCGGGCCGGAGCAGGGTGGTCAGGACCCGCACGGTGGTGGTCTTCCCGGCTCCGTTCGGGCCGAGCAGCCCGAGCACCGTGCCCTCGGGGACGTCGAGGCTGACGCCGTCCAGGGCTCGTACGTCGCCGAAGGTCTTCACCAGGTTCTCGGCTTGGATGGCTGGCGCCATGGCCTTGCCTCATCTCCTCGAACGTATGGGGCGATCTGTCCTACTCTGCCCCGTTTTCCGGCAGGCGGGCGACTCCATGGCGCGACCCACGGGGACAGAACGCGATGTATCGCGAGTCTTCCAGCACGCGATATATCGCGTCAAGGGAGGAGGCTCCGCCATCCCGTATCCGGAACACCCCGCCCGGCCGGCCCCGCCCAGTCGGCCCCGCTCAGTCGGAGACCACGTACCCCGCGTCCCGCAGCTCCCCGACCACCAGCGCGCAGTGCTCCGGCCCCTTGGTCTCCAGGTGCAGGTCCACCTCGACCTCGGTCAGCCCCAGCCTCGGGTCGATCCGCACGTGCGCCACGTCCAGCACGTTGGCGTCCACCCGGGTCAGCACGGACAGCAGGTCCGCCAGCGCGCCCGGCTTGTCCGCCAGCCGCACCCTCAGCGACAGGTAGCGCCCGGCCGCCGCGAGCCCGTGCCGCAGCACCCGCTGCATCAGCTGCGGGTCGATGTTGCCGCCCGACAGCACCGCCACCACCGGGCCCTCGAAGGAGTCCGGCCGCTCCAGCAACGCCGCGATCGGGGCCGCACCGGCCGGCTCGACCACCAGCTTCAGCCGCTCCAGCCCGAGCAGCAGCGCCCGCGACAGCGCGTCCTCGGAGACCGTACGGATGCCGTCCGCGAGCGTGTTGACCACCTCGAACGGGATGTCCCCGGGGCGCCCGACCATGATCCCGTCCGCCATCGTGGCGAACTGCTCCAGCGACACCGGCCGCCCGGCCGCCAGCGAGGGCGGGTACGCGGCCGCGCCCGCCGCCTGCACCCCGACCACCCGAACGTCCGGCCGCAGCGGCTTGACCGCCGCCGCGATCCCGGCCAGCAGCCCGCCGCCGCCCACCCCGACCAGGATGGTCCGCACCTCCGGGCACTGCTCCAGGATCTCCAGCCCGACGGTCGCCTGGCCGGTGACCACGTCCCAGTGGTCGAAGGGGTGGATGAACACCGCGCCGGTCGCCTCCGCGTACCGCTGCGCGGCCTGGAGCGCCTCGTCCACGGTGGCGCCGTGGAGCCGCACGTCGGCCCCGTACTCGCGGGTGGCCGCGACCTTCGGCAGCGGCGCCGCCACCGGCATGAACACCGTGGAGCGCACACCCAGCAGCGAGGCCGCCAGCGCCACGCCCTGGGCGTGGTTCCCGGCACTCGCCGCCACCACCCCGCCGGCCCGCTGCACCGGCGAGAGTCCCGCGATCCGCACGTACGCCCCGCGCAGTTTGAAGGACCCGGTGCGCTGGAGGTTCTCGCACTTCAGGTGGACCGGCGCGCCGATCAGCCCGGAGAGGTGGCGGCTGCCCTCCATCGGTGTCACCCGGGCGACCCCGGCGAGCATCTTCTGGGCGCCGCGGACGTCGTCGAGGGTGATCGGCCAGGTGTGCATGGCGCCAGACTACGGGGGCGGGCGACGGCAATCCGGGATGCCGGGACTGTTCCCGGGCCCGCCCGGCCCGCGTACTCTGCTGCTTCTGAGCCTCCCTCACCGCACGACGATCGTGAGCCGCGATGACGACGACCTCGCCCCAGGCCACCGACCGCACCGACCCCGTGCACACCCAACTCCAGTACCAGCTCGCGGTGTTCGCGCGCCGAATGGAACAGGTCCGGACCTCCGGCGGCGGGATCGGGGTGCTCGACCGGGCCGCCTACCTGCTGCTCGACCGGCTGGAGCGGCACGGGCCCGCCAACGTCAAGGCCCTGGCCGAGGCCCTGGGGGTGGACTCCTCCACGGTGACCCGCCAGGTGGCCCCGCTGGTCGCGGCCGGGCTGGTCGGCCGGGTGCAGGACCCGGCCGACCGCCGTGCCGTACGGCTGGCGCTGACCTCGCACGGCGCCGACCGGCTCGCCGAAGTCCGGGACGGCCGGGCCGAGTTGACCCGCCGACTGATGGCCGACTGGCCGCCGGAGGAACAGCGGGCGTTCTGCGCCCTGCTGGCCCGCTTCAACCTCGCGATGGAGTCGTACACGGCGGACCAGCAGGGGCAGTGAGGGGCCCGCCGCCCCTCGGCCTCCCCGGAGGGCCGGGCTCCCCGGCCGCCCCGGACGCCCCGGACGGCCAGGGCGCCATTTGCGCCAGGGCCTAGCCCAGCGCCTGCTGGAGGTCGGCCAGCAGGTCGTCGATCGACTCGATGCCGACCGAGACGCGCACCAGGTCGGACGGCACCTCCAGCGGCGAGCCCGCCGCCGAGGCGTGGGTCATCCGGCCCGGGTGCTCGATCAGCGACTCGACGCCGCCGAGCGACTCGCCGAGGGTGAACAGCTTCGCGCGGTTGCAGACCTCGACGGCCGCCTCCTCGCCGTCCGTGACCCGGAACGACACCATGCCGCCGAAGGCCTTCATCTGCTTGGCGGCGATGTCGTGGCCGGGGTGCTCGGGCAGACCCGGGTAGAGCACCTGGCTGACCTTCGGGTGGCTCGCCAGCAGCTCGGCGACCTTCTCCGCGTTGGCGCTGTGCCGGTCCATCCGGACACCCAGCGTCTTGATGCCGCGCAGCACCAGCCAGGCGTCGAACGGGCCGGAGACGGCGCCCATCGCGTTCTGGTGGTAGGCGACCTCCTCGCCGAGGGCCGCGTCGGCCAGCACCAGCGCACCGCCGACCACGTCCGAGTGGCCGCCCATGTACTTGGTGGTGGAGTGGACGACCGCGTCCGCGCCGAAGGAGATCGGCTGCTGGAGGTACGGGCTGGCGAAGGTGTTGTCGACCACCAGCAGCGCGCCGGCGGCGTGCGCGATCTCGGCGAGCGCGGCCAGGTCGGTGATGCCCAGCAGCGGGTTGGACGGGGTCTCCACCCACACCGCGCGGGTGTTGGGGCGCAGCGCCGCGCGGACGGTGGCCAGGTCCTGGGTGTTGGCGACGGAGAACTCGACGCCCCAGCGGGTCAGCACCTTGGCGAACAGCCGGAAGGTGCCGCCGTAGGCGTCGTTGGGGATGACGATGTGGTCGCCCGGCTTGAGGATGGTCCGCAGCAGGGTGTCCTCGGCGGCCAGGCCGGAGGCGAAGGCGAGGCCGCGGGCGCCGCCTTCCAGTGCCGCGAGGCACTCCTCCAGCGCGGTGCGGGTCGGGTTGGCGCTGCGGCTGTACTCGTAGCCGCCCCGCAGGCCGCCCACCCCGTCCTGCTTGTAGGTGGACACCTGGTAGATCGGCGTGACGACGGCCCCGGTCTGGGGGTCCGCTTCCTGACCCGCGTGGATGGCGAGGGTCTCGAAGCCCTGAGGAAGCTGGTGCTCGGTCATGGGTCCGAGCCTAGTGGGCGAATGCCGTCAAGCCCTCACGAACCGGGAACCGGGGTGAACCCGCAGGTGGGGGCGGGGGCGCCGGGGGCCGGAACTGCGGTGCGTCCGGCCCCCGCGACCGCTACGATCACCACCCGTCGTACACATGTTCACCACGCAACAACCGCGCGCCGCCCTGCCGTCGCGCCCGGGGGAGGACCACCGCATGGGCGCGCCCCAGCGTTCCACTGGCATGAGCACATCCATTCGGGCCGTCACGGCCGTGGCCCTGCTCGCCGGTTTCTACCTGCTCGCCCTCGGCATCGTCGTGGGCCTGCTCGTCCTCGACATCGCGCTGTACCAGGCGTCCGACGGGTTCCGTCCGGCACTGGTCAAGGTCTGGGCCCTGACCGCCGCGGTCGCCTACCCGGTGCTCCGGGTGGTGTTCCTGACCCGCCGCCGCAAGGACGACGGCGAGCTGCCCGGAGTGCCCGTCACCCGCGAGCGGCAGCCCGCCGTCTGGGGCATGGTCGACCGGATCGGCGAGCGCACCGGCGTCCGCGGACCGGCCGAGATCCGGATCGTGCCCGAGGTCAACGCGGGAGTCTTCGAGGAGACCCGGCTGCTCGGCCTGATCCCCGGCAAGCGCCACCTGGTCATCGGCGCCCCGCTGCTGATGGGCCTCACCGAGGGCGAGCTGGAGGCCATCCTCGGGCACGAGTTCGGCCACTACAGCAACCGGGACGTCCGGCTGGCCGCCGTCACGGTGGCCGGCCGCCGCGCGGTCCTGCACACCATCGACGGACTCCACCAGCGCGCCGACCGGCACCAGGCCGAGGAGGCCGCCAAGCTGGCCGCCAAGGCCGAGAAGCGGCTGGCCAAGGGCCGCAAGCCCTCCGACGAGGAGGCCACCGGCGGCGTCGACCGGGTCCTCGCCGGCCTCTTCACCCGCTACGCCAAGCTCTACTTCCGGGTCTCCGAGGCGGTCGGCCGCCGCCAGGAGTACGCCGCCGACCTGATCGCCGCCCGGCTGGCCGGCCGGGACACCACCGCCTCGGCACTGCGCAAGGTGCCGGCGCTGGACTCCGCCCAGGACTTCTACCTCGGCAGCTACGCCACCATCGGCTGGGAGGCCGGCCTGCTCCCGCCGCCCGGCCAGGTCTTCGGCGGCCTCCAGCACCTGCTGAACGACCCGGAGCGCCGTCGGCAGCTCGCCGCGTACGCGCTCGAACTGCCCGAGCACGAGCCCGACCCGTACGACTCGCACCCGCCGATCGACCGCCGGATCACCGCGATCGAGGCACTGCCCGACGACGGACGCGGGGCCGGCGCCACCGGTCCGGCCCTCGCCCTGCTGCACGACGCCGAGCGGGTGATGACCGAGCTGGAGGCCGTGTCGCTGGTCCCCGAGGCGGCCAGCAAGCAGCGGGTCGAGTGGGCCGAACTGGTCCGCGGCGCGATGCTGGCGCACGCCCGGGAGGCGGCCACGACGGCCGGCGGGGCGCTGACGGCCCTGGGCCTGCCGCCCACCGTCCACGGCCTGCTCGACCTCGTCGACACCGGCCGGGCCCTGGAGTTCACCGACCGGCTGCCGAAGAGCGAGCAGGCCGCCGCCGCCACCGGCCGGGCCGCCCGCGAGTTCGCCCGCCCGGCGCTGCGCCAGGAGCTGGCGCACGCCGCCGTCCTCGCCCTGGCCGAGGCCGGCCTGGCCGGCTGGGAGCTCTCCTGGTCCGGACCGGCCGAACTGCGCCTGCCGGACGGCTTCCCGGACGCCTTCGACGCGGCCCTCGACGCCGCCTGCGGCGACACCCCGGACACCACGCCGCTGCGCGCTCTGCTCGCCGCGGCCGGCCTCCCCGGCCCGCTCTCCGCTCACCGCTGAGCACCGACCGCACCGACCGCACCCACCGCACCCACCGCCCACCCGCCATGGAAGGAGCACCCTTGACCGGCATCATCGTGCTCGTCGCGATCCTCGCCGTCGTCGGCGTCATCCTGCTGCTCCCGGCCGTCCTGCGCCGGCTGACCGAGCGCAAGCTGGCCCAGCTGGAACGGGCCAAGGCCACCATCGCCCGCCACGAGGCGCGGCTCGCCGAGGAGGAACGGGCGAAGAACACGATCCACCCGGAGGACCACGGGCTACTGCTCGGCAAGGACCTGCTCATGGACGACGAGCCCGGCCCCGAGGAGGAGGCCGTGCTCGCCGCCGCGAAAGCGGGCGACTGGCGGCCGGCGGCCGCCCACCTCACCGCGGACCCCTCCCCCGACGTCCGCTGGCGGCGCCAGCGCGCGCTGGCCGAGCTGGCGGCCGAGGACGACACCTGGCTGCGGGCCTGGCGGGCGGAGCACCCGAAGGACCCGACCGCGGCCCTGGTGCACCTGGAGGGCCTGGTCTGCCTGGCCTGGAGGATCCGGACGGGAGCGGCGGCGAGCCAGGTCACCCGCGAGCAGTTCGAGGGCTTCCACCGGGTCCTGCGGGAGGCCGAGGAGTACGCCGCCGAGGCGGTCGCGCTCGCCCCCGGCGACCCCAACCCGTGGGTCACCCAGATCGGCATCGCCATGGGCCTCGGCTGGTCCCACGAGCGCTTCGGCGAGCTCTGGGCCGAGCTGACCGAGCGCGATCCGCACCACTGGGCGGCGCACGCCGGGGCACTCCAGTACTGGTGCGAGAAGTGGCGCGGCAGCCACGAGCTGATGCACGCCTTCATCGACGGGGCGATCGCCTCCGCGCCGGCCGGCAGCCTGCTCGCGCCGATCAAGCTGGAGGCGTACTCCGAGCAGTTCAGCCGGGACGGGGAGTCCCTCGTCGCGTGGGAGCGCCCGGAGGTCGGTGCCGCGCTGGACGCCGCGCTCGCCGATCTCGCCGCCGCCGATCCGGACCACCCGCGCATCCGGTACGCGCGCGGCTGGCTCGCCTACGCCCTGACCCGGGCCGAGCGGCACACCGAGGCCCTGGAGCAGTTCCGGGCCCTGGGGCAGTACATCCCGCAGCCGTTCACCACCCGCCGGGACCCCCGGCAGTTCTTCATCGACGTGCGGATCGACGCGGTCCGGGGCGCCGTCGCGGCGGCCGGGCGGGACGCCTGACCGCCCCCGCGCACGACCTCGACGGCCGCTCCCGGAATCCGGGGGCGGCCGTCCGCGTTGGTAACGGCACCACCTTCCCCGACCCGCTGGAGCAGGCCGTGCTGTTCGACCGCCACAAGACCTCGCTCGTTCCCGCCGACCAGGCGCTGCCCGGCCGGCCCGCCCCGGCGTTCGCGCTGCGCGAGCCGCACACCGTGCTCGGGCACCCGCTGCTCGGCCCGTACCCGCAGGGCCTGGAGGTGGCCGACTTCGGGCTGGGCTGCTTCTGGGGCGCCGAGCGCGTCTTCTGGCGGCAGCCCGGCGTCTGGACGACCCTGGTCGGCTACCAGGGCGGCCACACCCCGAACCCGACGTACGAGGAGGTGTGCAGCGGACTGACCGGGCACACCGAGGCGGTCCGGGTGGTGTACGACCCGGCCGTGATCTCCTACGAGCGGCTGCTGAAGACGTTCTGGGAGGCGCACGACCCGACCCAGGGCAACCGCCAGGGCAACGACGTGGGCACCCAGTACCGCTCCGCCGTCTACACCCACTCCCCCGCCCAGACCGAGGCCGCGGTGGCCACCCGGGACGCCTTCCAGCCCTCCCTGACCACGCTCGGTTACGGCCCGATCACCACCGAGATCGCCCCGGCCGGACCGTTCTTCCCGGCCGAGCCGTACCACCAGCAGTACCTGTCGGAGACCAAGAACCCCAACGGCTACTGCGGTCTCGGCGGCACCGGCGCCTCCTGCCCGATCGGTGTGGCCCGCACCGGGAACTGACCTCCCGCTCCGGCCCGCACCGGTCCCGCACCCGGCGGCGGCCACTCAAAGTGACCGATTCCCGATCCGGGCGCAGACTGGAAGGGCCAGCAGGCCGGCCCGGCCGCCCGCCGGCGGCCGGGCCGCCCTCACGGGAGAGGAGCGCGCCATGTCCGATCTCTACCGGCGGAACTTCGACGATCCCGAGGAAGTCCGCCCCTTCGAAGAGGGCACGGGGGAACTGCGGCTGGTCAACCTGGACGGCGGCCCGGTGGGCCGGGCCGTGTTCGAGCCGGGTTGGCGGTGGTCCGAGCACGTGAAGCCGATCGCCAAGACCGACAGCTGCCAGGCCGCCCACGCCGGGTACGTGGTCTCCGGCCGGATGAAGCTCGTCATGGACGACGGCCGGGAGACCGAAGTGGGCCCCGGCGACTTCATGATCTGCCCGCCCGGGCACGACGCCTGGACGGTGGGCCAGGAGCCCTGCGTGATCGTCGACTGGCAGGGCTTCGCGGACTACGCGAAGCGGTGAACGGGGAACCGGCTCACCGCGAACCGGTCACGGCGAACTCGGCGTCCTGTCGCTGTCCCCGCTCGCGCTTCACACCCGTCCCGCTCCCGGGCGGACAGCGGGGTCCGGTCCGCCCGGGGGTTCGCTTCGGAACGGGTCCGGCGGGTCAGACGGCGCTGCCGGCCTTCCAGGCGGCCCAGCTCATGTTCCAGCCGTTCAGGCCGTTGTCCGGGGCGACCGTCTTGTCGCCGGAGTTCGTGACCTCGACCACGTCGCCGACCATCGAGGACTTGTAGAACTTGTAGCCGTCGCTGCCGCTGTCCTGCGCGCCCTTGGTGTCCTGGAGGCCGATGCAGCCGTGGCTGGTGTTCTGGCCGCCGAAGATGGACGGCGAGGACCAGTAGTTGCCGTGGATGAAGGTGCCCGAGGTGCTGAGGCGCTGGGCGTGCGGCACGTCCGCGATGTCGTACTCGCTGCCCAGGTTGACGGTCTGCGAGTTCATCCGGGTCTGGGTGTACTGCTCGGAGATCACCATCTTGCCGCCCCAGGTGGTGTGTTCGGGCGAGCCACCGGAGATCTTGTAGACGGCGCTGACCTGGCCGTCGGTGGTGACGGTGAGCTTCTTGGTGGCGAGGTCGGCGACGCTGGTCTGGGCGCGGCCGATGGTGAAGCCGACGTCCTTGGACTGGGTGCCGTACACGCCCTTGGCGCCCTCGACGTCCTTGAGCCGGAGCTTGAGGGTGACCTTGGTGCCCTTGGCCCAGTACTGCTGCGGCCGGAAGTCGAGGCGGGTGCTGGAGAACCAGTGGCCGACGATCTCGACACCCGGCTCGGCTATCACCGTGATCGCCTGCTGGACGCTCTTGCGGTCGGTGATCGGCTTGCTGAAGTTGATCGAGACCGGCATGCCGACGCCGACCGTCGAGCCGTCCTCCGGCGTGAAGTAGCCGACGAAGGTGTTGGCCGGGGTGGCCGTGGTGAAGACGGCGTTGGAGTCCGCCTCCAGCTTCTCCTTGTCGAAGGCGGTGGCGGCGACGGTGTACTTGGTACCGCTGGCGGGGGCCGCGGCCGAGGTCCAGCCGGTGCCGTCGGCGGAGAGCTGGCCGGCCAGCTCCTTGCCGGTGGTGTCGACCACCTTGACGCTGCTCAGGGTGCCGTCGGTCACGGTGACCTTGACCGGCTCGCTGAAGCTCGCGGCGGCGGCGCCGTCCGCCGGGGTGACGGTGATGACGGCGGCCGAGGTCTTCGGGGCGGGGCTGCTCGCACCGCCGGAGCCCGAACTGCCGCTCCCGCCGCCGTTGCCGCCGGAGCCGCCGTTACCGGAGCCGGATGCGTTGTTGTCGTTGCAGGCCGCCAGCAGCAGGACGGGCGCCCCGATCAGCCCGGCGAGGACCCCGCGCCGGCTCCAGCTGCTTCCGGCCACCCGTCCCTGACCGTCCCGTGCCGTCACGTCGCGTCTCCCTGCTGATCATCCCGGGCATTACGGATACAGAAACGCAATCCACCCGTTCACGGTTCCATCACCGAAGGGTAAGCGATCGTATGAGATGACCCAACCTCCCGACGCAGAAGGCCGAAACGCCCGGTCCACGAGGCGGACCGGGCGTTCACGAGCGGTGACGGCGCGGGCCGCCGTCCGATGGGCACTACTCGGCGGTCTCGTCCACCTGGTACTCGTCCCACTCCTCGCTGTCGGGGTCGAACTCGGTCTGCGCCGACTCCCAGGTCGCCGAGGCGAGCTCCACGCCCGGCACGTCGCCGAGCAGCGCGACGGGGTCGATGAAGTGGGCGAGCGAACCCGACGGGTCCACCTCGATGGCCTCGACGGACTGGGCGCGCTCCTCGTCGTCGAGGTACTCGTCCGCGGTGACGGCCTCCAGGGCGGCGGTCTTGAGCGCGCCCTCGTCGGTGATCTCCGCGATGAGCTCGATCTTGACCCGGACGTAGCGCGGGGCGTCCTGGTCGGTCGTTTCAATGCTGGTCATGCGTGCGAGCGTACGGGACGGGCGCGCCCGGCGCGGCGCACGGGCGCCCGCCCGGCGCACACCCCGGGCGCCCCGGAGCGCGCCGGGCGAACGGAAGGGGCGCGCGGGGCGAACGGAGCGGGCGCACGGAGCGAACGGAAGGAACGCGGGGGCCGGCGGAAGGGGCCGGTCCCTCGGAGAAGGACC